>JAIVGU010000259.1 GCA_020201445.1 Halobacteriales archaeon | reverse complement strand
CTCCTGGGCCTGACCCTGGGGGGCCAGGGCCATCACAGCGACTCCAGCAGGAGGAGTTGGGGGTCCTCGAGGTACTTCAGCAGGGTGTTGGCGAACACCGCCCCGTTGTAGCCGTCCACGATGCGGTGGTCGAAGCTGAACGAGAGGTTCATCCGCCACCCGACGGCGACCTTGCCGTCCTTGACGACCGGGACCTGCTTCATCTCGTGGACGCCCATGATGGCGACCTCGGGGTAGTTCAGGATGGGGGTCGCCAGGAGGCCGCCCAGCTTGCCGAGGCTGGTGATGGTGAACGTCGAGCCTTGCAGCTCCTCCAGCTTGGCCTTGCCGGCGCGGGTGCGCTCGGAGAGGTCCGCGACCTCGCGCGCGATGTCGAGGAGGCCCTTGCGGTCGGCGTCCTTCACGACGGGGACGATGAGGCCGGCGTCGGTCGCGGTCGCCACGCCGATGTGGACGTAGGACTTCTTGACGATCTCCTGCGTCGTCTCGTCGAAGGCGACGTTGACCTCCGGGTGCCGCCGCAGGGCTGCGACGGCAGCCTTGACGATGAACGGCAGGAACGTCAGCTTGACGCCGCGCTCCTCCGCCGTCGCCTTCGCCGCGTCGCGCAGCGCCACCAGCTTGTCGCAGTCCACCTCGGCCACGTAGGTGAAGTGGGTCGCCGTGAACTTGCTGCGCTCCATGGCCTTGGCGATGGTGCGGCGCAGGCCCCGCAGCGGGACGCGCTCCTCGCGGCTGGGGTCGCTGCTGTACTTGACGTCCGCGTAGCTGAAGCGCGCGCCGCCCTGCGCCGGGGTCTCGGCGGCGGGCGCCGTGGGGCGCTTGCCGAAGCCATCCAGGTCTTCGCGGGTGACGCGGCCGTTCTGCCCCGTCCCCAGGACCTGGTTGATGTCGACGCCCTTCTCGCGCGCGTACTTGCGCACCGCGGGCGCCGCCGTCGCCTTGTAGCCGGAGGGGAGACTTGGGCGTGTGGAGTGCGGCACGACGGCCGGCGCTCCGGTCCCGCTGCCGCTCTCGCGCCGCTGGATGACCTTGGTCGCCGCCGCAATCTCCTTGGGCAGCTCGAACAGGGTCTTCTCCTCTTTTGCGTCGGGCTTGACCGGCGTGGCCTTCGTGTCGGCCTTGGGAGCCTCCTTCGGCGTCTGAGCCGCGGCGGCGGCAGGGGCCGACGTCGGGGTGCTGGGCGACGCGGTGACGCCACCCTCCTCGATCTCCACGATGACCTGCCCCACCTTCGCCATCTCGCCCTCCTTCAGGTGCTGCTTGGCGATGGTGCCCTTGCGCGGGCTCGTCAGCTCGACGGTCGCCTTGTCCGTCATCACCTCGACGAACGGCTCGTCCTCCGCCACCGCCTCCCCCTCCTTCTTGATCCAGCGGACGATCTCGCCCTCTTGGATGCCCTCGCCGATGTCCGGGAGCTTGAACTTGAAGGTCATGGGTCCATTCCTCCCGTTCAGAAGTTGACGACCTGCTCGATGGCGTGCAGGACCTTGTTGGCGTTCGGCATGTAGAGGTTCTCCAGCGTGTAGGGGAACGGTGTGTCGTAGCCGGTGACGCGCTTGATGGGCGCCTCCAGGTACTCCAGGGCGTGCTCGGCGATGGTGGCCGAGACCTCGCCCGCGAAGCCGGCGGTCAGGGGTGCTTCGTTGACGACGACGCAGCGGCCGGTCTTGCGCACCAACGTCAGGACCGTCTGGCGGTCCCACGGGTTGATGGTGCGCAGGTCGATGACCTCGCAGGAAATCTTCGACTTCTCCGCGGAGTCGGCCGCGGCGAGGCAGAGTGGGAGCATCGCGCCGTAGCTGACGAGCGTGACGTGGTCGCCTTCGCGCACCACCTTGGCCTTGCCGAGGGGCTCGGTGAAGAACTCCTCGCTGACGTCGGCCTTGACGGCGCGGTAGATCTTCTTGGGCTCCATGAAGATGACCGGGTCATTGGAGGCGATGCTGGCGTGGAGGAGGCCCTTGGCGTCGTGCGGGTTGCTCGGGATGACCACGGTGAGGCCGGGGGTGTGGGCGAAGTAGGCCTCGCCGCTCTGGCTATGGTAGTGGCCGCCGCGGATGCCGCCGCCGTAGGGGGTGCGGACGACCATGGGGACGGTGTACTGGCCGCCGCTGCGGTAGCGGATCTTCGCCGCCTCGGAGACCAGTTGGTCGAAGCCGGGGAAGATGAAGTCCTGGAACTGGATCTCCGGCACCGGGCGCAGGCCGTAGGTGGCCATGCCGATGGCGGCGCCGATGATGAGCGACTCGTTGAGGGGGGTGTCGAGCACGCGGGCGTCGCCGTACTTGGCCCACAGGCCGTCGGTGGCGCGGAAGACGCCGCCGTTCTTGCCCACGTCCTCGCCCAGCACCACGACGTTCTCGTCGCGGCCCATCGCCTGGTCGAGGGTGTGCGTCACGGCTTGGATGAGGGTCATGGTCGTCATGCTAGAGGCCTCCGTTGCAGTAGATGCAGACGGCGCAGACGCCGCCCGCGAGGAGAAGGAGCTTGAGGGGAAGGAAGGCGAGCATTCAGTGGCTCCCGGGGATGCCGTGCTCCTTGTAGTCGCGCAGCATGTCGTCGCGCTGGGTCAGAAGCAGCTCGGGGAGCGCCTCGTAGACGTCGTCGAACATCGTGCCGACCTCGGGGGCGGGGGCCGCCTTCTCGGCGTTCTTGATGGCCTCCTCGACCTCGGCCACGGCGTCCTTGGCCAGCTTGTCCATCTCGGCCTGGGTGAGGACCTTGTTCCTGAGCAGGTAGGCCTCGAAGCGCTTGAGCGGGTCCTTGGCGGCCCACTCCTTGAAGAGCTCGGGCGGGCAGTAGCGGCTGGGGTCGTCGGAGGTGCTGTGGGCGCCCATGCGGAACGTGACCAGCTCGATGAGGGTGGGGCCCTCGCCGCGGCGGGCGCGGTCGACGGCGTCCTTGGTGACCTTGTAGACCGCGAGGACGTCGTTGCCGTCCACCTGGACGCCGGGCATGCCGTAGGCGGCGGCCTTGATGGCGTAGGACTCGGAGGCGCTCTGCTTGGCGCTCGGGACGGAGATGGCGTACTGGTTGTTCTCCAGCAGGAAGATGCAGGGGGACTTGGTGACGGCGGCGAAGTTCATGCCGCTGTGGAAGTCGATCTCGCTGCTGCTGCCGTCGCCGAACGAGGTCATGGCGACCTGCTTGGTGCCCTTGAGCTTCATCGCGTAGGCGGTGCCGGCGGCCTGGACGATCTGGGTGCCCAGCGGCGACGAGATGGAGAAGAAGTTGATGTCCTTGAACGAGTAGTGGACCGGCATCTGGCGGCCCTTGATCTCGTCCTCGGCGTTGCCGTAGCACTGGTGGACCATGCGCTGCATCGAGACGCCGCGCAGGAGGGGAGTGCCCGGGTTGCGGTAGTGGGGGTAGATCCAGTCGTCCTCGTTGAGGGCGTAGGCGGCGCCGATGTGGCACGCCTCCTGGCCGAGGCAGGAGAGGTAGAACCCGATGCGGCCCTGGCGCTGGAGGAGGATGAGCTTCTCGTCCATCCTGCGCACCCGCACCATCGTGGCGTGGAGCTTGCGGAGGTCCGTGTCGCTCAGGTCGAGCTCCAGGTCCTTCTTCTTGCTCTCCAGGATGGTCAAGGGTTTCTCGGCCATGGGGCTCAGGACAGGGGACGGAGTGCCTCGGTTTAAGGGTGCCCCAGAACGCATGAGTCGATTTTCATGCGTTTTCTGACTGAACAATGAACCCACTGGACCCACAGAGACGTTTTGCTGTCGATGCGGGGTTCCAGTGGTTCGTTGTTCCATCGCAGAGGGTTGGCACCTGTCCGAGGTCGGGCTCAAGTCCCGCCGCCCGCTGCGGGGGCGCCATGGACCACTACCACATCTGGTGCGACCTGCGGCCCGGCACCAAGGACCTGGAGTTCACCGCCGCCGTGGACGCCATGCTCGGCAACCTGCGCGAGAAGGGGTTCCTGGAGGGCCACAGCATCGCCCGCCGCAAGCTCGGCTTCGGGCCGCCGGAAATTGGCGAGTGGCACGTCCACGTCCGCACCCGCAACCTGGCGCAACTGGAGCAGGCGTTCGACCACGTCACCCCCCGCACCGGCGAGATGGAGCGCCTCCACGCTGCCGTCTGGAGCAAGGTCGTCAACTTCCGCTCGGCGCTCTACCGCGACTTCCCGGACCCGAACCGCGTCCACACCTAAACCACGGATTCCACGGATGCCTATCACTCACCACGAAACCCGCGAAGCTTGAGGAAATGTTCGCGCCCACCGAACCGCGGAGGACGCGGAGCGCACGGACTTGTTCCGACCTCCGCGGTTGGAGGAGCCAATCCGTGGTTCGGGAGTCAACGGCGAAGCCAAGCCTTGTACGGCTCCGGCTTCCAGCCCCGGAACGCCTCGTACGCCGGCATCGCGCGGCGCGGGTCCTGGGCCAATTGCTCGAACAGCCATTGGTACCATTCGCCCCAGCGCGCCGACTGGACCGCCTCGCGCTTCCACTTGACGTAGTGTTCCAGCCGCCGCCACGACTCGCGGGCGAAGCCGCCGATGGCCTGGTCGACGGTCTCGACGGGCACCATGCGGCTGTGGACGAGGACGCCCATCATCTCGAAGGTCATCATCACCGTCGTCGCCGCCTCCTCCAGGCCGGCCTCCCGCACCTGCTCCGCCGTGGCGCCGAGGGGGAGGGTGTAGACCTTGGCGAAG
>JAIVGU010000258.1 GCA_020201445.1 Halobacteriales archaeon | reverse complement strand
ACCCCGTCCCGTGCGGCCGCGTCGGCGGCCAAGCCAACAACCACGTCCAGTTCGACTTCAGCGTCGACAGCCCCGCCGCCCAGAGCCTCGTGGTCGAGCAGTTCTGGGAGGCCACCTCCGAATCCGGCAAGGCGTTCTACACCCCCGTCTCGACCAACTGGAAGTGCGACCCCACCTGCGGCGGCGACACCTTCCTGAGCCTCGAGGGCGCCTCGCCACTGCTGGGCCGCATGGACGGCGACGCGCTGGCGGCGCTGGGCCTCAACGCCACCACCAAGGCCTCCACCTTCACCTGGGCCTCCCCCTCCACCACCCCGGTGGGCGCGGTGCTGAACCAGGACTTCCAGGAGTTCGTCTCGGTCTCCTACTACCTGCCCCTGCCCGCCGACTGGTCCTTCGTCAAGGGCTCGCCCGACCCGTTCGCCTAGGGACTCAGCCAAGCGTCCGCAGAACAGCCTCGCGGTACGCCGGCTCCTGGAACAGCTCAAGGTGGCGCCGCCCCCGCACCTCAAGGTAGGTCGTGCGCCCGGCGGGGGCGGCGTCGGCCACCTGCCGCGTCAGCGCCACGGGCGTCACCTCGTCGTCGCGGGTGGCGGCCACCAGGATGCGCCGCGCCTTCGCCTGGCCTTGCCGAAGCGGTGCCCGTCCCCTGCGTACCAGGAGCCGAAGCTGGGGTAGGGGGACTCCAGGACGAGCCCCTGCACGAAGTCGAGGTCGGGGCTCGCGTTGGCGGCGGAGAAGGCGCCGATGCTCAGGCCGACGACGTGGACGGGCACGCCCGGCTCCAGCCCCCGCGCCAGCCGCGCCGCCGCCGCGAGGTCCTCGAACAGGTAGGTGGAGCCGCCGCGGCTGCGGCCGTACTGCGAAAAGTCGAACGTCAGGCATGCGTAGCCCTCGCCGCGCAGCCACGCGACCCACCCCTCGCGCACGAACCAGTGCTGGCCGTAGCGGCGGTCGGGGTGCGCCAGGACGACGACGCCGCGGGCGGGCGCCTGCGGGGCGGGGAAGTGGCGGCCGGCGATGCGGGCGCCGGTGTTGCCCTCGAACGTGAGGTCGCGGTGCGGCAGGTCCGCCGGGACCTCCCACGCGCCGGCCCTGCGGCGGCGGAACAGGGTGGCGCGCACCAGGAGGCCCGCGAGGCGCCGCTCGAGGCGGCCCGGGAGCGGCGGGGGCAGGAAGGGGGCCAGGTCGGCGTAGGGGGCAGCCATGCTTTCCTTGGGAAAGTCCATATCCAAGAGGAAGTTAAGCCGACCCGTGCAGCAGCAACAGGCGCTTTCTCCCGCGGAAGTGCGCGCCAGCCTGTGCGACGAAGCGGACTGCCCCCTCCTGGACGCCCCGGCGCAGGCCAGCTTCCGCGCCGCGGTCAAGGCCTCCAGCGCCTTCAGCCTCCAGGTTGGCGAGTTCCTGGCCAAGCGGACCCCCGCCGAGCAGGCTGCCTGGGTGCGCCGCTCCCTCGCCGCCAGCCAACTGCTGCTGCAGCCGTGGGCGATGGAGGTGCTCTACGCCGTCGCCTCCGCCGGCACAGCCCGTTTCACGGGGCTGCAGGAGCTGCTGGGCCTCAGCAGCCGCACCCTCGCCGCGCGCCTCAAGGACCTCCAGGCGGCCGGGCTGCTGGAGCGCCGCGTCGTCGACGCCACGCCCGTTCGGACGGAGTACCGGTTGACGAAATCGGGGCGCGCGACCGCCGCGCTGGCTGCGCCGCTGTTCGCACACCTCAACCAGGTCGCCGCCGAGGCCCGGCGCTAACTCCCTACCAAACAGGGATTGCGGGGAGTTCGGGGACTGATTTCTTGCTCAAGGCTCGGCGAACCGCGGATTTCGCGGATGACGCGGATTGAGATGAAGCGGTCTTGCTCTTAGGCGATGGCACATCCGCGTCATCCGCGGTTTGGCAGGCGGGGAGGCGGGTTCACTTCAGGATGCCCATCGCCTGGAGCTTCTCCGGCAGGTAGGTGTCCGTGACGAAGTTCAGCCCATACTTGGCGAGCGCCTGCTGCTCCGACTTCTTCCTCATCTCCAACTGCAGGTTGATTTCGCCCTTCCAGTAGTCGTCGTCGAAGCGGGGGTCGTCCAGCTCCGCCTTGAGCGCCTCCACGTCCTGGTCGGTCAGCTTGTCCGTCGGCAGGTCGTAGTTGATGATGTCCGACGGGGTGACGCCGAGGAACTGCGCCGTGGGCGTGGCCAGGTACTCCGAGATGTGCGCCGTCTTGATGGCGCCGTACGCGACGCTGGCGAAGATGCGGAACGACCACGGGTCGCCGTCGGTGAAGACGATGACCGGCTGGTTGGCCTCCTCGTTGAGGCGCTTGATGAGGCGGCGCGTCGAGCGCGCAGGCTGCCCCTTGAGGTGGACGAGGGTGCAGTTGTGCTTCGTGTCGAAGCCGTTCTCCACCAGGCGCGCGAACATGCCGCCCGTCTCGATGGCGATGACGAAGTCCGACTTGACGTTCTTGAACTGGAGGCGGTCCGGCTCCACGTTGTAGGGGATGTTGTAGCCGGAGTCTCCCACGTCGTCCTGGCAGTGCATGGTGCGCCGCTCGCCGCTGCGCGTCGTCTCGACCACTTGCAGGTTGCCGATCATCGCGGCGCCGTTCTCCTCCGGCCGCAGCTTGAAGTCCTCGCGCATCGAGCCCGTCATCACCTCCAGGTCCTCGGCCAGCAGGTCCGACTCGTCCTGCGAGTGGAACTTGGCGAGGTCCCAGCCCTCGCTGATGTAGTACATCTCACGAAGGGTCGACGACTTGTTCTCGCCGATCATCTGCTTGATGAAGTCGGTGAGGTACATCGTGCGCAGGAGCATGTAGGCGCCGTCGAGCGACTTCGCGGAGCGCGTCGTGAACTCGCTGCCGTACTTCCAGACGCGGTGGCGGTCGTCGAAGACGATGTTGCCCTTGTTGCGGCTGCTGAGCTGCACCTCGGGGATGGCGGCCGACTTGAGGTGTTTGTAGATGGTGTCCGCGATGCCGTCCAGGGACTTGGTCGCCTGGGCCTCGCGCTGGGCCTTCGTGTCGCGCTTGCCTTTTTCAGCCATTTACGCCCCTCCTGGAACCACGAATTTCACGAATTGCACGAAGCCAACCATTGGTCCACGCCCTTCAAACATCTGCCCGGCGGTCGGGGGCTCGTGCTGGACGAAAACACATCCCCCCTGACTTACGCCATCATTGGCGCCATGCAAGACATCCACTCCGACATGGGTCCAGGATTCCTGGAGAAATCGTACCAAGATGCTGTGGAATTCGCCTTCAACGACCGTCGCATTCCCTTCGAGCGTGAAGCCGCAATCCCCGTTGCCTACAGGAACCGGGTCCTCCCCACCGTGTATCGGGCTGATTTCGTGTGCGATGGCAAGGTCTTGGTTGAACTGAAGGCCCAAACTGCCATGGGCGCCGTGGAGCATGCACAAATCATCCACTACCTGAAGGCTTCGCGGCTCCCCGTTGGCCTCCTCGTGAATTTCGGCGAGGCTTCGCTGGTGTTCCGACGCTTCGTCGGCCCAGTCTACACGGAGCAATTGCCCATCTAGCCCAAATTCGTGCAATTCGTGAAATTCGTGGTTCCCCGGCATCGTCACTCGCCTCCGTGCCAGGGGTCGGCTCCAACCACATGAATCTCATTGATGCCCTCGACGAACGTCTCGACGTCGTCCATGCCGCCCTTGTCGACGCCGGCTACCTGGTAGCTGAGGATCAGCTTCTCCGTGGGCTTGAGCGCCGGGACTTCCCACATGAGGTAGCGGTCATGCGCGGTCTTGGGCTTCGGGTCGGCCTCGGCGAAGACGGCGCGGTCGGGCAGGACGATGTAGAGGCGGAACTTCTTGGAGCCCATCATGTAGTTGGTGAGGCTGAGCTTGGAGGAGGCGAGGTAGGCCTGGCGGGGTTTCGGCGGCTCCAGGGGAGGGGTGACGCCTGCCTCGGCCATCGCCTCCTGCGGCGGCGCCTCGAACGCGTCCAGCGTGGGGGTGCCCTTGCCGTCCTTGTCCGCCTTCTTCCCCTTGCCCTTCTTGGCGGGAGGCTCTTGCCTGTCCTCGGCCTTCGGCTCGTCCCTCTGGACCTTCGGCGCCTCGGGGGCGAGCACCTGGCCCTCGAGCTTCTTGTACTCCACGACGGGGTCCTCGATCCAGACCACGTCCATGATCTTGCACACGATGGGCGCGAGGTCCACCTCGGGCTTGCCGAGGACGGAGGCGGCCTTCTTGTTGATTTCCGGGAGAATCTTGCTGACGAGGGTGAACTTCTCCGAGACCTTGGCGCGCTTGGCCTTCTTCGCCAGGTGGCGGCCGAGGAAGCGCGCGGCCTCCTGGAGCGCGAGCTTGATCTCCTTGTGGATCTCCTCGATGGGCGCGACCGCCTCCTTGGCTTCGCTGGTGAAGGGGACCTTCGTGCTGGCGACGTGGACGAGGACGATGGCGGGGCCGTTGGGGAAGCCCTTGCCGCCGCGCTGGTCGAGGCCGTAGCGGCGCCAGTCGACGTCCTGCACCGCCACCGTGCTCGCGCAGCCGCCGCCTTGGTAGAGCAGCGGGACGCGGTTGGCGAACCGGAGGATGCGCACCGACTCCTCGGCGGGGAGGCTGCCGCCGTAGACGATGCCGACCTCCACCTGGAATGGGTGGCCGCCCCACACCGACGGCGGGCGGGTGACGGTGGTGATGAACTCAGGCGACACGTCCTCGGTCTCCTTCTTGAGGCCACGGCGCACCAGCATCTCCCCGATGGGGGAGAGGCAGTCGGTGGGCGGCGCCATGATCTTGACCTTGGGGAACGCCTCGTGCAGGCGGCGCACCTCGTCGTGCTTGAGCTCCTTGGGGTCGACGTTCTCCAGGTCGGCCGCCTCCAGGATCCTCTTTGCGGTGTCGGTGCCGACGCTGCTGAACTGGTCGGTGAGGAACGTGGTGAGCTTGCGCTCCTTCGCGTCCTTGGCCATCTTGAGGATGGTGCCCAGCTCCGTGCCGTAGGGGTGGGGCTTGATCTCCCGGGTCGGCGGCGGCACCTCGTCGGTGACGCGCTCGAAGACCGTCACCTGCCCCGTCGGGTCGAGGAAGGTGATGCGGGCGTGCGGGTTGACGATGCTGGTGCTGCGCAGGAACTCGTACGCCGACTGGCGGCCGCCCTGGAACTTGGCCTTGATGGTGACCTCGATGCGGGTGCCGTGCTCCTTCGTCCACGCCTCGTCCATCGCGGTCGAGTGCACCTCCGGCTGGTTCTTCTTCGTGTCCAGGCCGAGCTCCATCCGGACGGCGGGGTGGCCCATGCCGATCTTCGAGGTGACGGTCGCGCGGTGGCCGGTCGTGAGCTGGCCGTAGAG
>JAIVGU010000071.1 GCA_020201445.1 Halobacteriales archaeon | reverse complement strand
GGTCTCCCCCATGCTGAAGGCCCTGGCGAGCCCCGTCCGGCTGGAGTTGCTGCAGCTCCTGCAGTCCCCGCGCATGCTCGGCGAGATCCGCCTGCGGCCCGGCCGGAGCGACCGCGCGGGCATGCCGGGCCGGAGCCTGAGCCGTGTCACGGTGCGGCAGCACCTCGACTCCCTGCTGAAGATCGGCGCCGTGCAGGTGGTCCCCCTGCTGCGGGATGGCCGGCTCCTGAACCACTTCGTCGTGGACCACCGCCAGCTGTTCGCGCTGACCGAGGAGCTGCGGCAGCTGGCCCGCATCCGCCCCGAGGGCGACCTGCTGCCGGACGGGACGCGGCCCGGGCCGGGGCACGCCGCCGCGGCTGTGCAGGGGCCCCGGCTCGCCCTCGTGAACGGGGCCCGGGAGGGGCAGTGGTTCCCCCTGGAGTCCGGCGGGGGGCAGGACGCCAGTTGGCTCATCGGCCGCCGGCCGGGAGCGGACATCCTGCTCGACTACGACCCCTACGTCTCGGTCGAGAACACGCAGGTGCTGCGGCGGGGGGACGCCTTCTCCATCGTCGATCTGCCCGCGTCGCGCAACGGCACCCTGCTCAACTGGGAGACCGTGCCCAAGGGCCGGCCGCAGCCGCTGGCCAACGGCGACGTCGTGGGCGTGGGGCGCTCTACGCTGGTGTTCCGGGAATAGCCTCCCGCAGGGCGTGGGCGAAGGCGGCCGCCGTCGGGTGGCGGCGAGCGGGGTCCTTCTCCAGCGCACGCGCGACGGCCTTGCGCAGGGCCGCCGGGACGTCGGGCGGCAGCGGCGGGGGCTTGCCCTCGACGATGGCCTTGCGGACCTGGAAGTCCGCCCCCTCCGGGACCGGGTGGCGTCCCGCCAGCATCTCGTGCAGGACCACCGCGACCGAGTAGAGGTCCGCCCGGCCGTCGGCGTGGGCGCCCTGGACCACCTCGGGGGCCATGTAGCGCAGGCTCCCCGCCGGCAGCGGCTGCGCCGTCGGGTCGCCGAGCTGGGGGCTTGCCGGCCGCACCACCCCGAAGTCCGCCAGCTTGGCGCCGCGCGGGCCGTGCAGGAGGATGTTGGCGGGCTTGACGTCGTTGTGGGACAGGCCCGCCTCGTGCAGGGCGGAGAGGGCGGCCAGCACGTCCAGCGCGATGGGCAGCGCCTGCGCCACCGGCACCGGCCCGCCCTCGGCGATGCGGGTGGCGAGCGAGCCGCCCGGCACGAGCTCGAGCACCAGCACCGGCTCCTCCCCGGCGAACTCGGTGCCCAGCAGGCGCACGACGTGCGGGTCGTGGATGCGGGAGAGGGCCTCCGCCTCGCGCAGCAGCAGCCGGCGGTGCCCGGGGTCGAGCTTGCGGGTGCGCTTGAGGACGACGGGGTGGCCGGCCAGCACGTCGTGGGCCTCGTAGGCCTCGCCCATCGCCCCCTCGCCCAGCAGCCGCTCAACCCGGTACCGGCCCGCCGCGATGGTGCCCACGCTCCACTGGGCGGGCGCCCGGCCCTGCCGCGCGGCGCGGGCCATGGCGTCGAGGAGGGCCGCGTGCTGCTCTGGCGCGATGCCGAGCCAGTCGCGGCGCCGCTCGAGCGCCTCCAGCTCGCGCGCCGTCGGGTTGCCGTTCCGGTAGGCGTCCTCGAGCGCGGCGCGGTAGGCCTGGGCCGCGGGGTCCAAGCCCGACCCGGCGGCGCCCGGGGAGCCCGCCGTGAGGAGCCAGGGCCGCGCCGCCACGAGGAAGGCCGTGGCCAGGACGGCGCCGACGAGGAGCGTCGTGGCCGCAAGGGAGGCCGTGGGGATGCGCTGCGCAATCCGCAGCGCCACGGTGTCGGTGAAGGCGGCCAGCGCCAGGAGCCACCAGAGCGCGAGGCTGGCCGTCCTCCCCGGCCAGCCCTCCCCCAGGGCCCCGTGGCGGGCGATGGCGAACCAGACCAGCGCGGGCCGGACCAGGTAGAGGTCGAAGTGGCCGAGCGTGTTGGCGATGTAGGGGTTGAAGCCCTCCGTGCCGGAGAACGAGGCGACCATGAGGCCCGCCGCCAGGAAGCCGAGGACGAAGAAGGTCTGGCTGCGCGGCGCCCCGGCCTGCCGGCCCTGGGTGAGCGCGAGGGCCACGACGCAGGCCAGCAGCGTCGCCAGGGCCAGCGTGTTGAACGCCTGGGCGGCCCACGCCAGGTGCGGGGGGGAGAAGCCAGAGGAAACCGGAAGGGTGACGACGACCTGGTTGGCGGCGCGGATGCCGAACGCGGCGAAGACGAGTTGGAACTGGCGGCGCCGCAGGGGCGGCATCGGGCGGCGCCACAGCCAGGTCCAGCGCGCGAGCAGCAGGCTCCAGACGGCAGCGGGGACGGCGAACCCCAGCAGCAGCCGCGGCACGTTGATGGGGCTGCGGCGGGCGTTGTGGACGGCCTCCACGTGCAGGGCGTTGAGGGCGAAGGCCACCACCAGCAGGGTCCCCAGGACGGCGGGGAGGAGCCAGGGCAGGCGCTGCAGGGCCCGCGGCCGGCTGGGGAACGCGAGGGCCAGGTAGGCGAGGAGGATGAAGCTCGCCTCGTCGAAGTAGGCGCCGACGTGGCTGGCGAGACAGTCCCCCTCCGCCGAGGCGGACCAGGTCTGCAGCGCGAAGGAGAAGGCGTACCCCGCGTTCGCGAAGAAGAGCCCTGCCAGGATCCAGGCCCACTCCCGGCGCCACCCCCGGACGACGATCATCGACCCCAGCAGCACCTGCGCCACGGCGGCGAGGAGGTAGAAGAGGGAGCCCACGGGGGGCTCGAGGGGAAGAGGGAGGGAGGCCACGCCGACGCAACCCAGGGCCGCCACTTAAGGCCCAGGACAAACCGCGGGGAGTGGGCCAAGGAGCGCCGGAGGCCGCCACGGCCGCGCGATGACGCAAAAAACCTGCCTAGCCTCTTATCGCCCAGGGGGATGGGTGGCTCATGCGCACTGTTCGGGGACCGTGGAGCGTCGTGTTCGGGCTCGGCAACGTCCTCCTCCTCTGCCTGGCCTCCGTCTCGCTCGTGGCGCCGGGCGCTGCGGCGAGCGTCGCGACCATGGCCGCCACGCTGCCTGCCGCCTCCGACCGCAGCAGCGCGGTCTCGGACGGGTCCGGCGGCATCTACCTCTTCGGCGGCTGGCACTCGCCCACCCGGGAGGACTGGATCCTCCGCTACGACCCTGCCGCGAACACCTTGACGACCCTGAGCGCCACCCTCCCGACGGCGCGCTTCGGCACCAGCGCCGTGTGGGACGGCACGAGTGCCTACGTCCTCGGCGGCTTCGACGCGTCGTCGACCCTCGACCAGATCGTGCGCTACACACCGTCCACCAACACCGTCACCACCCTGGCGGCCACCCTGCCGGTCCCCCGCGGCTACATGAGCGCGGTCTGGGACGGCGCGGGCAACGCCTACCTCTTCGGCGGCTCAGACGCCGGCGTCTTCGCCACCTACACCAACGAGATCCTGCGCTACACGCCGTCCACCAACACCGTCACCACCATGGCGGCCACCCTGCCGTCGGCGCGGACGGCCACCAGCGCCGTGTGGGACCCCGCCACGGCCAGCGCCTACATCTTCGGCGGCCACACCATGGCCGGCACCTCGTCGGACCAAATCGTGCGCTACACGCCGTCCACCGGCACCGTCACCGTCATGGGCGCCACCCTGCCCAGCCCCCGCCACGACACGGCCGCGGCGTGGAACCAGGCCGGCAGCGCCTACGTCGTCGGGGGGAGCGACCTCCAGGGCCAGATTGTGCGCTACACTCCCGCCACGGACACCGCCACCCTGCTCGGCGACACGCTCCCCAGCGGGCGCGGGGCTCCGGCCGCGGCCTGGGGCGGCTCCGCCGGCATCTACGTGTTCGGCGGCTGGACCGGAGGCAGCTACACCGATGCGATCGAGCAGGTCCGGGAGCCGCCCTGTGCCCCCGAGAATGCCGCAGCGGTCGCGGGACCGGCGCAGGGCGAGATCACCGTCACCTGGAGCGCGCCCTGCGCGGGCACCGCGCCCATCACCGGCTACTCGGTGTACCGCTCCTCGTCCCCCGGCTGGCCCATCGCCGGCCCCCCGATTGCGACGGGGCTGACGTCCCTGGCCTACACGGACAGCGGCCTTGCGGGCGGCGCGACCTACCACTACACGGTCACCGCCACCAACCCAGTGGGCGAAGGCGAGCAGAGCAATCCTCCCGTGTCGGCCACGGTGTTCACCGTGCCGTGCGCGCCCCTGGCCACCACGGCCAGCCCGGGGCCGGGGGCCGGGGAGATCAAGGTCACATGGAGCCCCGGCTGCACCGGCGGCCTGCCCATCCTGGGCTACTCGGTCTACCGCTCGGCGACCGCCACCTGGCCCATCCCGGGCCCGCCCATCGCCACGGGCCTCGCGGCACCCACACACACCGACAGCGGCCTCGGGAACGGCGCGACTTGGCACTACACCATCACGGCGAAGAACGCCATGGGGGAGAGCCCGCAGAGCAGCCCGCCCGCCTCGGCCACGACGTTCGACGTGCCGTGCGCGCCGCTGAACCTGCAAGCCTCCCCCGGACCCGGAATCGGCCAAGTCACGCTGTCCTGGAGCACGCCTTCCTGCAACGGTGGGACGCCCATCACGGACTACTACGTCTACCGCAACACCGCCGGCGCCCCGTTCACCCCGCCCATCCACGCGTCGGTCTCCGGCTCCCCGCCCCCCACC
>JAIVGU010000257.1 GCA_020201445.1 Halobacteriales archaeon | reverse complement strand
CCTGCTGGTGGCGTGGATTCCCCGCCAGCCGGGGGCCGCCGGGGTGCCCGCCGTCGCGCTGCGGCTGCTGTCCGCCTGGGCGATGGGCGCCGGCTTCGGCCTCCTGGAGCACGCCGCCAGCTACGCGGGCGAGGACGCCGGGCTGTGGGTCTCGCGCACCCTGTTCCACGGCGCCGCCGCCGGGCTGAGCATGGCCTGCTTCACGGTGCTGGAGGCGCTGCCGGACGTGCGCTCGCGCTGGCTCTCCACACTGCCGTCGAGCTTCCTGCACTACCTCGTCAACGCCTCGTTCCCGTTCCAGGTCGCCGCCGAGCTGCTGCTCCCCGGCAGCGGGCTGACCAGCCTGTGGGTGTCCACCATCATCGCGGCGGCGGTGGGCGCCACGGCGGCATTGCCCCTGCTGCGCTGGCGGGTGCGGGACGGGGTGCGGCGGGTGGTGGCGGAGCGCTTCCCGCCCCTGCCGGCAGCCATCCGGGCGCCTGCGCCGCCGCCCCCGACCTGAGGGCCGCGGCGCGCGCGTCGTAGGCCCCCCAGACCTCGTTCACCTCGCGCTGGAGCCGCGCGTAGGCGAGCCCGTACAGGACGACGTAGAGGGTGAGGCCGACGGCGGCGAGCGTGAGGCCGGTCCTGACCAACCCGGCGTCGGTGACGTGCAGGTTCCCCGCGTCGTCCTGCTCCACGCCCGCGTTGGCCAGGGTGAGCCCGATGAAGACGCCGACGAAGAACGCCACCGTCCCGGGGATGGCGAGGCCGAGGAAGTGCCCGGCCGTCATGCTGCGCTGGAAGCCGAAGCGGGCCCGCAGGTAGCGCAGGTTCCCGACGTAGTGCGCGTAGTAGACGAAGCGCAGCACGGGGAGGATGAAGCCCAGGATGTACCACACCGCGCCCTGCTCGCGGCCCTCGCGCGCCAGCTCGAACTGCTTGTAGAGCTCGTCGTGCGTCCGGAAGTCCCAATAGTACTGGTAGACGGTGAAGGTCACCGCCGCCAGGCCGAGGCCCGCCCAGAACGGCCGCGGCCGCCCCACCCGCACGGCAAGGACCACAGGGGCGGATGGACCCGTTGCCTATAGGGGCACCGATGCGACCGATTGCCAAAGTTCATGCCCCCGCGCCGCGACTCCCAGGCCATGGACGTCATGGACGCGGGGGTCTACGTCTCCAAGTGGGAGGCGTCCGTCCCGAAGCACACGAAGATGACGCTGTGGGGCCCGCTCCAGGCGAAGGAGATGGGCCTCGACGGCTGGGAGGTGCAGGACGGCGGCGAGACCGGCTTCGTCACCCACAACGCCGGCATCCACCTCACGATGGGCCGCGCCACCTCGACGCTCATCTTCGTGCGCCGCCTCGAGCGCGCCTTCCTCACCATCTACTTCGGCGGCTACCCCAGCGACGCGCCGCAGGGCCAGCGCAGGCTCGACATGCAGGGCGTGGTCTCGGCCTGCGAGCTGTTCCTCGCCCGCCTCGCCAAGCAGCCCGTCCAGTTCGAGCTCAGGGGCGAGATGGCGCTCGTCGACAACGCCCCTGACGCCCGGGTGCTCGAGGCGCAGCCCGCGGGCCGCCTGCTCGGCGGTGGGCGCAAGGCGGGAGCCATCATCGACGCGGACGACGACCGGCGACCGCGAGGCGGGCGCCGGTTTGACTCCGCCTCGGCAGAGGCGGACGACGAGATCGCGCGCAAGGCCGGCTACGTCCCCGCCGCGGGCGCCAAGGGCAAGGTCGTCGACGGCGACGCCAAGGCCACCAAGGTCGCCGGCAAGAAGGGCGACATCTGGGAAGTCTAGCGCTGCGCGTAGAGGGCGATGGGCTGCACCTCGAGGCCGTAGGTGGCGTCGGTCTGCGCGTGGACATGGTAGTCGCCGGGGCCGACGAGCGCGTCCCCGAGGCTGCTGGCGAGGGTGTACCGCAAGCCCGTGACGCAGCCCCGGCACATCTCCGGCGTGGCGAGCTGGAAGCCGTTGGCCCGCGTCAGCGCCGCCGAGAAGCCCGCCGAGGCCAGCAGGCTCACGCCGACCGGGGTCGCGGCCGACTGGGCCCGCAGGGCGACGCCCAGGGGGACGCCAGGGACCGTCCAGGTGGCGTCGTAGGCGCCGTGCGGCGGCACCTGCCCGACCGGCCCGGCCTCGACGCGGATGCCCACCAGCCCGAGGGGCACCTGCTTGGCGTCCGTGGCGAAGGTGGCGGGCGGGTCGCCTGGGGGCAGGAGGACGAGGTAGGCTCCCTCGCGCGCCCCGGCGGGGAGCGTGTGGTTGCCGGTGAACCGGCCCAGCGGCGCGTCGTCGGGGCCGTAGAGGTCGAAGGCGGCGGGGCCAGCGTGCGACCCCACCATCAGGTGCGTCCCGGGGCCGAGGTGGACGGCGACGGGCACCCCCGCGGGGACGAGGGCCGGGTCGGCGTCGACGGCGATGCGCAGCGTGTAGGGGGCGCTGGCCCCCTCGTGCGCGGGCCCGTTGGCCAGCATCACCACCTCCACCTTGCCCTCCGGCGCCAGCAGGACGTCGACGGCCACGTGGCCCGGCTCCCCCTCCTCGGCGTAGGAGTACACGGTCGAGGCGTCCGTCGCGACGAAGAGCTCCAGGCCGCCCACGCCCACGACGGCGGGGGGCTCGTAGGTGAGCTCGGCCAGGATGCGCACCGGGACTCCCGCCGGCAGGTCGCCGCTCACGTCGGTGGCGTGCAGGGCGCGCGAGGCGTCCACCAGGCAGGCCCCCGTGTTGCAGGTGTCCTGCGCCGCCACGGTCCCGTTGGCCCAGCGCACCAGGTGGACGGGCGCCGCCAGGGGGTAGCGCAGGGTCGCGTGCTGCGCGTGGCCGGTGGCCTGCCCGGCCTGCGTCCCGCTGCCGGCCGTGGCCGTGTCGCCCGTGGGGGCTGGGCTTGCGCACCCGGCAAGGAGCAGGCAGAGGAGGATGGTGGTGGCGGCGTGGCGCTGCATGGCGCGACCAGCCCCCCTCCACCCTGATAGGGATGTTGGCGGGGATGTCGGATTCGACCCGTCAGGCGTTGGCCGCGGCAGGCGCCTTGGCGGCCTTCGGCTTGCGCTTCCTGCCCTCGAACGCCTCCATCGCCTTCTGGAACTCGGGGGAGTCGGGGGTGATGCCGGCCTTCGCGGCGAGGACCAGCAGCAGCATGAGGGCCTCGCGGCGCCCCTTGCGGGCCTGCAGCAGGGCAAGGAAGTGGATGGGCACGAGCAGCAGCGCGAGCAGGCCGGTGGGAGCCGCGGCCATCCAGCTCGGCGTCGGCGCCGTGCCTGCCGGGGCCACCACGACGGGGGCGGCGGGCTTCGGCAGGTTCGCCAGGGTGGCGGTGGCGTTGCGGAGCGCCAGCAGCGGCAGCGCGTCGAGCTTGGCGGTGAGGTTGCCCAGCGTGCGGTTCTGCCGCGCCTCCAGGTGCGCCTCGAAGGCGTGCAGCGACTTGGTGAGGTTGGCGACCGCGCCGGCGTCGACGCCCTGCTGCAGGGCCACCGAGGCGCGCAGCTCGGCCAACTCCGTGTCGACGAGGACGAAGCCGCGCGTCGTGGTGGTGACGTTGCCGCCGGAGACGCTCAGCGTCCATTCGCGCAGCCCGGGCTCCACCCCGGCCAGCTTCACCAGGACGCTCCCGGCCGTGGCCGTCCCCTTGGTCGCGGAGGCGTCGCCGATGGCCAAAGTGACCTCAGACCCGGCGGGGAGGCCGGTCACGTAGGCGGGCACGGTCGCGTCGAGCACCAGGCCGGGGACGAAGCGGGCCGACTCGGCGCCGGCGGCGGGCACGGACAGGAGGAGGGCGAGGGCGAGAGGGATGGAGACGCGGGCGCGCATGCGAGGGCATTGCCTGGAGGGAGTTGTTAAGCCCCGCCGGTCAGGGGACTCTCCCCCTTTCCCCCAAAGGGAGACTCCCGCTCTCCCGTTCCTTGCCCATTTGATATCCCCACCCCGCCAATGCGGTTGTGGAGCGACCCTCCATGAGCAACCCCAACAACATCCTGAACAACGACGAGCGCGCCGAGATCGGCATCGGGACCATGATCGTCTTCATCGCGACCATCCTGGTCTCCGCGGTCGCCGCCGGCGTCCTCATCAACACCGCGCAGAAGCTGCAGGCCAAGAGCCAGCAGACCGGCAACGAGGCGACCCAGAACGTCGCCTCCGCCCTCAACGTCATCCGCGTCGACGGCATCCTGAAGACCGCGGGCGGCGACATCGACCAGATCGACCTCACCGTCCAGCTCGCCTCGGGCGCCGACCCCGTCGACCTGGACAAGCTGGTCATCCTGGTGGACACCGCCGGCGGCCAGGTCCAGCTCAACGCCTGCAAGCCGGGCGGCATCGTCACCGACGAGGACGTCGAGTTCGCCATGGACTCCCTCCGCGGCGACGTGGACGACTGCGGCGTCATGAACGCCGGTGACCTGGTGCAGCTCCACCTGGGCTACGCCGTCACCCCGCTGTCCATCGCCGGCGGCCTGGGCACCGCGGAGAAGGTGAGCGTCTCCGTCATCCCGGCGCACGGCACCAGCGCCGTCATCGGCTTCACCACCCCGGACGGCTTCGGCGACGCGACCCACCTGTCGCTCTTCTGAGCCGACCCATCCCGTGGCACCGCCGGAGCCAGGCTCCGCAAACCCAGGAAGCACCGCCACCCTCCATCCGCCGGTCCCGGCGGTGCCACACCCCTTCGCTCCACCTTCCCCTCTTCTCCTCCCCCTTCCCCAGCCCCGTCCCCTTC
>JAIVGU010000070.1 GCA_020201445.1 Halobacteriales archaeon | reverse complement strand
CCTGGATGCGCAGGCCGTTCTGGATCATGAGGCGGACAACGCGCTCCTGCGCGGGGTAGCGTCGGAAGTGCTCGATGAGGACCTGCCACATATGGCCAAACGGAGGGCGAGGGGCCATTTGAGTCTTCCCACAAAGGCACCTTGCTCGCCAACTCTGACCAATAGCGGATAAATATGGCCATCCTGTCGCGGGATGCGTGTCCCCCAACCCGGTCCGCTCCCGCCGCATCGCCCGGCCGGACGGCACCTGCATCATGGTCCCCCTCGACCACGGCATCAGCATGGGGCCCGCCCCCGGCCTGGCCGACCCGCGCGTCCCGCTCGCCGCCGCGGCCCAGGGGGGCGCCACCTGCGTCACCCTGCACAAGGGGCTCGTCCCGCTCGCAGCCGCCTTCTCCGACCGGCTGGGCGTCCTGCTCCATCTCAGCGCCAGCACCGACGGCTCCCCCGACCCGCACGACAAGCGCCTCGTCGGCAGCGTGGCGGAGGCGGCGCGGCTGGGCTGCGACGGCGTCTCCATCCACGTCAACGTCGGCTCCCTCACCGAGGCCAGGCAACTGGAGGAGGCCGGCAAGGTCTCGGCGGCGTGCGGCGACCTCGGCATGCCCCTGGTGGCGATGATGTACCCCCGCGGCCCCAAGGTCGCCAACCCGTTCGACCCCGGCCTCGTCGCGCACGCCGCCCGGCTGGGCGCCGAGCTGGGCGCGGACTACGTGAAGGTCCCCTACAGCGGCGCCGGCTTCCGCGACGTGGTGGCCGGCTGCCCCGTCCCCGTCCTCATGGCCGGCGGCCCCAAGCGGGCGCGCTTCACCGACCTGGTGGCCGACGTGCAGGCCGCCCGCCAGGCCGGCGCCAAGGGGCTCAGCATCGGCCGCAACGTCTTCCAGCAGACCGACCCCGCCCGCGCCCTCGCGGACCTGGTGCGCGCCTTCGCATGACGCCCCCGTCCCCGCCCCGCATCCCCTTGTGGGTCGACCTGCGCCACGTCCCGCGCAACAAGCGCCTGGGCCACCTCGGCGCCGCCCGCGCCGCCAACGCGGAGGCCGTGCTGCTCCAGAGCGGCGACGGGCAACTGAAGGACGGGCTCGCCGCCGTCGCCGTGGACCCCGCCGGCACCCTGCGCAGGGGGCGGGAGCGGGTCGGCCGCCTCGTCGAGGTCACGGACGCCGCCTCGCAGCGCAGCGCCGCCCGCGCCAAGGGGCTCATCGTCGTGCAGGCCCCCGACTGGCGCATCATCCCCCTGGAGAACCTCATCGCCGCCCGCCGCGACCGGCCCGGAACGCTCTTCGCGCACGCCACCTCGCCGCAGCAGGCCATGCTCTTCGCGCAGACCCTGGAGACCGGCGTGCACGGCGTCGTCCTGGCGCCCAGCCATCCCGGCGACATCGCCGAGGCCGACCGCCTGCTCCGCCAGCGGTTCAAGGAAGCCGCACCGCCGTTGGAACCACGAATTTCACGAATTGCACGAACTGACCCTCCCGCGCCCAAGGTTCGTGAAATTCGTGGTTCCGTTGAGTTGGTGGAGGCCAAGGTCACCCGCATCGAGGATGCCGGCCTGGGCGACCGCGTCTGCGTCGACTGCACCGCCCGCTTCAACGACGGCGAGGGCCTGCTCGTGGGCTCCACGGCGCGCAGCTTCGCGCTCGTCCACGCCGAGACCGTCCCCTCCGACCTCGTCCCCACCCGGCCGTTCCGCGTCAACGCGGGCGCCCTGCACAGCTACCTCCTCGGCCCCGACGGCCGCACCAGCTACCTGAGCGAGGTCGCGGCAGGTGCGCGGGTGCTGGCCGTCTCCGCGAAGGGGACCCGCGAGATGACCGTCGGCCGCGCCAAGGTCGAGCCGCGCCCGCATCTCCTCGTCCACTGGGAGGGCGGCAGCGCGGTCCTGCAGAACGCCGAGACGGTGCGCCTCGTCACCCCGCGCGGCCCCGTCAGCGTGGCGAGCCTCAAGCCCGGCGACACCATCCTCGTCCACCACGAGGCGGCGGCGCGGCACACGGGGCTCCCCGTCGACGGGCGCCTGGAGGAGCGCTGATGTCCCTCCCAATCGCAACCACGAATTCCACGAATGACACGAATTCGCCTCTTCGTGCAATTCGTGAAATTCGTGGTTCGGTCGGCGAGAGCGTGGGCCACCTCGTCGTCGCCTCCCTGCTCGCCCCCAAGGCGGAGCAGGTCGCCGCCGAACTGCGCGCGCTGCCCAAGGAGGTCGACCTCGCCGAGGTGCGCCTCGACGGCTTCTGGCCCCAGGTGCCCAGCGAGGAGGCGGCCACCGACGACCTCCTGACGGTCCTCGACGCCGCATCCGTGCCGCTGCTCGCCACGCTGCGCCCGCGCCGCCAGGGGGGGCGGTTCGAGGGCCCCGAGCCGGTGCGGCTCAACCTCCTCGCCGCCGCGGGGCAGGCGGGATTCAAGCTGCTCGACGTGGAGCTGGACACGCTCGTTCCCGGCCTCGCCACCGCGCTGCGCCGGGGCGGCGCCGGCCTCGTCGTCAGCCACCACATGGGCGAGACCCCCTGCCGCACCGACGGCCTCCAGCCGCTCCAGGCGATGCAGGACGCCGACGCGCGGCTGGACAAGCTGGCGTTCGAGGCGGGAGCGTTCCCCGACGCCCTGCGCGCGCTGGAATTGGCCCGCGAGCACGCCCTGCGCGGCGGCCGCCCAACGGTCTCCACGATGGGCTACGGCGGCGGCCCCATCCGCGCCCTGCTGGCCCTCGCCGGCAACCAGGCGACCTACGGCCACAGCCCCGGCCTGGAGCCCGCCGTGCCCGGGCAGCCCGACATCCTGGAGATCGTCCGCGTCTGGCGCCACTGGGGCCTGCACCCGGGCGAGCTGGCCGGGAAGGCGACCCCCTGGTACGCGGTGCTCGGCAACCCGGCGCTGCACAGCCTGAGCCCGCGCCTGCACAACGCGGCCCTGCGCGCCGCCGGCCGGCCGGAGCGCTTCGGCTCGCTCGACGTGCCCACCTTGCCGGGCTCGCTGCGCCTGCTGGTCCACGCGGCGCCCCGCATCGGGCTGGCCGGCGCCTCCGTCACCCACCCGCACAAGGCCGACGCCGCCCGCATCGCCGCGTGCGACGCGGTGGCCCGGGAGGTCGGTGCCGCCAACTGCGTTCGCTTCACGCCCGAGGGCGCTTTCGCCACCAACACCGACGCGACGGCGCTGCGCCGCCTGCTCGCGCCGTTTGCCAAGAATGGCTCGGCCGCCGCCATCCTGGGGGCAGGCGGAGCCGCCCGCGCCGCCGCCTGGGCGCTGAACAGCCTGGGCGCCAAGACCACCGTGGTCGCGCGCAACGAGGCGCAGGGCCGCTCGCTCGCCCCCCTGGGCGCCTCGTTCGTGGCGTGGGCCGACCGCCTCTCCCTGCGCCCCGACGTGTGGGTGCAGGCGACCACCATCGGCCTGCAGGGGCAGGCGGGCCCGCTGGACGGGCACGACCTGCGCGGCGCCGCGCTGGTGGAGCTGAACTACGCCGCCGGCCGCACGGCGCTGCAGAAGCAGGCCGAGGCCGCCGGCTGCACGGTCGTCGACGGCCGCAGGGTGCTGCTGGAGCAGGCCGTGGACGCCTACCGCTTCTGGACCGGCGCGGAGCCCGACCGCAGGGCGATGGAAGGTGCGGTGTGAGCCCCACGGGCCCGACCGGCCGCGGCCGCGCCCACGCCGCCGTCGGCATCCTCAACGCGACCGCGACCGGCATCGGCTGCGCGCTCGCCGTGAAGGGAGGCATCGAGGCGGAGTGGACCTGGACCGACGGGCCGGGCCTGGAGTTCAAGGGGCCGAGCGACGACCGGCTGGCGCAGGCCGTCCTCCGGCAGACGCGCACCAGCCTGGGCCTCGCCGGCGGGGCGCGCGTCCGCACCACCTCCACGTTCCCCTCCAGCCGCGGCCTCAAGACCTCCAGCGGCGCGGCGCTGGCGCTCGTGCAGGCGGCCCACGAGGCAGCCGGCCTCCCCCTGTCCCGCGACGCGGCGGTCCCGCTCGCCATCGCCGCCTCCGAGGCCGCGGGCGTGACGCTGACCGGCGCCTACGACGACCAGGTGGCGGCCACGCGCGGCGGCTGCCACGTCACCGACAACCGCGCCCGCCGCGTCCTCGCCAGCGTTCCCGTCCCGGCGTGGCACGTCGCGGTCTGGGTGCCCGAGGCGCACATCGCGAAGAAGGCGCTCAAGGGGGTGGCGACCGGCCCCATCGCGGCCGAGCTTGCGCCGCTCGCCGACCTCGTGCGCCAAGGCCGCGCGCCGGAGGCCCTCACCCGCAACGGCGCCGCCTTCACGCGACTGTACGCCGCCGCCGGCCTCCCCGTCACCGCCGCCCCCGCGCAGGCCGCCCTCGATGCAGGAGCCCTCGGGGCCGGGCTCTCCGGCACGGGCCCCGCCGTGGCCGCGCTGTTCGAGCGCCAGGCTTCGCTTCCTCCCGTGCCCGGAGGCATCTGGGCCTGGACCCGCGCCGTGGAGGGGACTGCATGAGACGCCCTGAGCGGACAGGGATTGCGGCGCCTGCCGACCCAACCACGGATTCCACGGAGTTCACGGAGAGCATGGACTCCGTGCCATCCGTGAAATCCGTGGGTTCGTGGGGAGGGGAGCGGGGGCATGCAAACTCACTCCTCATCCACCCCGGCCCCGCCAACGGCACCGTCGCCGCGCCCGGAAGCAAGTCGGTGACCCACCGCGCCCTCCTCCTCGCCGCCCAGTCGCAGGAGCCGTGCCGGGTCGTGCGCCCGCTCCTCTCCGCCGACA
>JAIVGU010000069.1 GCA_020201445.1 Halobacteriales archaeon | reverse complement strand
CCTTCACAATCCCCCCCCTCCGTGGAGACCACGCCATGAAACAGTCCGTGCAGGCCACCCCGACCCCCCAACCGGCCGCCCCCAAGACGCCCGCCCGCAACGGCCAGGCCCCGCCCGCCGCCTTCGCGCAGCTGCGCCACGACGTCGAGAGGCTGAAGGCGGAGGTCGGCAAGGTCATCGTCGGCAAGGCCGAGATCGTGGAGAAGCTGGTGCTCGCCAGCCTGTCCGAGGGGTCGCACGTGCTGTTCGAGGACGTCCCCGGCCTCGCCAAGTCGGTGCTGGCCGCCACCTTCTCGACCGCGGCCGGCTGCAAGTTCCACCGCATCCAGTTCACCCCTGACCTGCTGCCCACCGACATCAGCGGCGGCCACATCTTCAACCGCAAGAGCAACGAGTTCGAGTTCCGCCCCGGCCCCATCTTCACCAACTTCCTGCTCGCGGACGAGATCAACCGCGCCTCCCCCAAGACGCAGTCGGCGCTGCTGGAGGCGATGGCGGAGAAGCAGGTCTCCGTGGAGGGCGTGACGCACCGCCTCGCCGCCCCGTTCCTCGTGCTGGCGACCCAGAACCCCATCGAGCAGGAGGGCACCTACCCGCTGCCCGAGGCGCAGATGGACCGCTTCGCCATGCGCCTGTCGATGGGTTACCCGTCGCTGGCGGAGGAGCAGGAGATCATGGACCGTCGCCTGAGCCGCCGCATGGACGGCTTCAACACCCAGCCCGTCCTCGAGGCCGGCGCGCTGGTGCGGATGCAGAAGATGGTGGAGGACATCCACGTCCACCCCGCCATCACGCGCTACATCGCCCAGATCGTCGACGCCTCGCGCCGCCACCCGCAGCTCCTGGCCGGCGCCTCGCCTCGCGGCTCCCTCGCCCTCGTCAAGCTGGCGCGCGCCCGCGCCGCGGTGCACAACCGCACCTTCGTCATCCCGGACGACGTCATCACGCTGGCCACCGCCGTGCTGGCCCACCGCGTCATCCTCACCACCGACGCCCGCGTCAACGGCGTGACGGGCGTGAAGATCATCGAGGACATCGTCTCCAAGGTCCCCGTCCCGCGGGACGTCCACGCATGACCCTGCGCTGGACGCCGGCCGGGATGGCGGTCGGCGTGGGCGGCCTCGCCGCCACCGCGGCCGGCGCTTGGCTCGGCGCCCCGCTGCTGGTCCTGCTGGCCGCGGCGGCGCTCGCCGGCCTCACGCTCGACGCCGCCGCCATCCTGCGCTCCCGCCCGCACGCCAGCTTCGCCGTGTCGCCGCAGCGCATCCCGGAGGGGCAGGCCTCCACCGTCACCGTCACCACCGCCCGCCTGCGGCCCAGCCAGCAGGTGCGCATCCCCCTCGCGGGCCCGCTCCGCCTCGCCAAGGGCTCCAACCTCCTGGGGTCGGGCGCCGCCGAGGCGACGTTCGAGGTGACCTGCGAGGCGCGCGGGCCGCACGCCATCGGCCCCGTCCTGGTGCGCACCTGGGGCCCGCTGCGGCTGTGGGCCGCGGAGGAGTCGCTCGGCGAGGAGCAGGTGCTGGAGGTCGTGCCGCGCGAGGACGACGCCAGCGGCGTCTCGCTCCGGAGCCGCGTCGTCACCCCAGTGCAGGGCCGCTTCCAGGTCAACCGTCCCGGCCAGGGCTTCGACTTCTTCACCCTGCGCGAGTACCGCTCCGGCGACACCATGCGCAGCATCAACTGGAAGGCCACCGCGCGCCGCGACGGCGAGTTCATCGTCAACCAGCGCCAGGTCGAGACGCACGGCGAGGTCACCATCCTGCTCGACGCCCGCGCCCCCACCGGCCTCGGGCTCGCGGGGCAGACCCCCCTCGACCGCGGCTGCCGCATCGCGCTGGGCATCTTCAGCGAGGCGCTCAGCCACCGCGACACCGTCCACTTCATCGCCTACGGCAGCGAGCTGCACGAGTTGCCCGCCACCCGCCAGGACCGCATCATCCGGCTGCAGGAGATGCTGGCGTTCCTGGAGGCGGGCGGCAACACCCCGCTCGCCCAGGCGTGGTCCCGCATCCTGCGCGACGTGCGCTCCTCCAGCGGCCCCGTCCTCATCGTCACCACCGCCGAGGCGGACCCCACCCTCGTCGAGACGGTGCGCTCGATGGTCGGCCGCGGCCACGCCGTCACCGTCATCAGCCCCACCCCCGGCGACGCCATCCTTGGGGAGCGCGAGCAGGCGCGGCGCCGGCAGGCCCGCGAGGCCACCCTCACCGGGCTGCGCGACGCGGGCGCCGCCGTCAAGGACTGGGAGCAGGGGCACGTCACCATCGAGGCGCCCATGCGGAGGATTGGCCTGTGATCGTCCGCTCCCTCGCCTACGCCGCCGCCGTGGCGGCCCTGTTCGCGGTCTCCCCCGGCGCCTGGGTCCTGCTTGCCCTGCTGCCAGTGGGCGCCATCGCCACCGCCCTGGCCGCGCGCGGCCGCCTGCGCCCCTGGAGCGACCTCGCCTCGGCGGCCGTTGCGGTGGCGGCCGCCGTCCTGGCGGGCGCCCCCCCGGGCGGCCTGTTCGGGCTGGCGGCGGTGGGGGCCATCGTGGTCCTGGCCGCCTGCGTCATCCTGCCCTCGGCCAGCGCCCCGCGGGCGCGGGCGGTGCCGGCGGGGGTCGCCTGGCTCTGCGCCGGCGCCGTCGTGGCGCTGGCGGTGTGGCTGCCGGCGTGGCTGGCCACCCGCGGATCCCTGGCCCCCCTCGACCCCCTCACCGGCCCCGGGCTCCTGGTGCGCTCCGGCGCGGCCTTGGCGGCCCTTGCGCTGGCGGTGGTCGCCTTGGGCGCCGTGCGCCGCGCGACCCGCAAGCTGGGCCATGGCGAGGCGGGGGCAGGGACGGCAGGCCCCGGGCAGCCCCCCAATCAGGTGTAGCCGTCGCCGGGGCCGCGCCGCGCCCGCCGCGCCGCCTCCTTCTGCTCGTCGATGGCGGTGCCCAGCAGGCGCGACGCCTCGGAGTGGTCGCCCCGGGAGGCCGCGATGCAGGCCGCCAGGTAGTCGAGCGCCGCCGGCTGCGCCTCCGGCAGCCGCTCCAGGCGGGCCAGGAGCTGGCGCGCCTCGCCGTCGCGGCCCAGGTGGGCCAGGGAGACGATGGCCATGCTGCCGGCGTCCCAGCGGTGGCGGCGGCTGCGGAGGAAGGGCTGGGCCGCGGCGGGGACCTTCTCGTGCCGCTGCGCCTCAAAATCGCGTTGCAGGGCGGCGAAGCGCTCCCGGCGCGAGCGCCAGCGCAACGCCCATAGCAGGTTCGCCAACGAGGTCATACCCCATCCTCCAGGAGGGACGGGACGCCAGGCCCCGGTGGGAGCACCACCCGGTGCAGGCACAAAAGGGTCACCTGGGAGTCCTCACCAACGCCATGGACGCCCTGCGGCCATTAGGGTTTCTCCCTCTCCCCCAGGAGAAGGGCCGATTCGGCAGATAAGACCCCGAGCAAAAGCAGAAGTAGCCCAGTGCGATTGGTGCTTCTGCTGGCTTGCCAGCGGGTGGTAGAATTGGTGCCGCAAGACTCCGTGAGCCGCCATGCCGAGTTGGCCCCCCGCCAGGTGGAAATGATGGAGCTGCTGCGCCGCAAGCCGGGCTCCACCATCCGCCAGGTCGCCGACGAGCTGGGGCTGTCCCACACCTCCGCCAGCTACAAGCTCCGCAGCCTCCAGAAGCGGGGCCTCGTGGAGGGGAAGCGCCACGGCCGCACCGTGCGCCACTACATCGCCGGCGGCTCCACCAGTTGGCCCGAGCGCCTGGCGCCCATCCTGCGCGACGCCAACGGCGCCCGCGTCCTGACCCACCTGCGGGAGGACCCCCGGGTGTCGAGCATCAACCAGCTCGCCCTCCGCATCGGCCTCAGCTTCAGCGTCATGAAGGCCACCCTGTCGGAGCTGGCCGAGCTGGGCCTGGTGCGGCTCGAGCACTCCCAGGGCCGCTACCGCGTCCACCTGACGCCGGCCCTCGAGAGGTCCCTGCAGCAGACCCTCAACGTGATGATCGGCCCCGGCCTGGAGCTGCCCGGCTCCCCGGTCAACCCCGCGGCCGCCGAGCCCGCCGAGCAGCCCAAGGCCTGACCCGTTTTCCCATCCTGGGAACATCCCGATTTGCTTTGGCGTGGCTTCGCTGATTTTTCGGAAATCAAGGGTCAAGCTTCTAAAGGGAAAAACCGGTACGGACATGGGGTCTACGATGGGTTGGAAGGTTGCAA
The DNA here is from genome assembly GCA_020201445.1 of Halobacteriales archaeon. The sequence continues at coordinate 568 of JAIVGU010000069.1, read as the reverse complement.
TAGCCATTGTCTTCACCGCGGCGCTGGGACTTCCCACGCCTGCGGCGGCGGAAGAGGGATGCCGGTCGGGGCCCACAGGCTTTGACGCCGTGCGGGAAGGCGACCAGATTCATCTCATGTGGAACCCACAGGTCGACTGCCCCGAAGAGGGAGTCTTCGAGCTCTACCGGAACGGCACGCTGGTGACGGAGACCAACCAGACCAGCTACTCGGAGCCTCTCACGCTCCCCGTCGCCTACAGCCTCGCTTGGGTTGTCGAGGCGAACAACTCTGCTCCCTCCACGTTGGTCCTGGTGGGGAACGACCTGCGTTTCGACCCGCACATCGACATGCAGGGCTTGGACAGCTTCGCTGAGTACATTGTCAGGCTAGCGCCTTGCCCGCCTATCCATATAGCATCTTCCAGCAACATCCCCTGGCTTTTCGAAATCACGTGGGAGTGCCTGCCAATCAACGGTCTGCGGGTCGCGTTCGTCTGAGGCGTCACGATGGGCTTTGGGCGTGCGGCAGCGGCAATCCTGGCACTTCTTCTGTGCCTGCCGAGCCTCGCCACAGTCCAAGCCAGTCC
>JAIVGU010000068.1 GCA_020201445.1 Halobacteriales archaeon | reverse complement strand
GCCGGCATGGCGCTGGCGTTCTCCGCCCTCGGCTTCGAGCTGGCCGGCGGCGGGCTGCTGGGCTGGGGCATCTACCTCTTCGGCTTCCTCATCATCATCCCGCTCAGCATCCTCGCCGGCGGCCTGCAGTCCGTGCGTCTGCAGTTCGTGGAGTTCTTCCAGAAGTTCTTCGTGGGCGGGGGTCGGACTTATGTACCGTTCGGCCGTCGCGCGACCTGAACCCCCTCTTTCCCCTCTGTCAAACCCCCCAAAACACACCGGAGACAAACCCATGGCAATCGAAGCCGGCCTCTTGGCCATCGGAGCAGGCGTTGCAGTCGGATTCGCGGGCATCGGCACCGGCCTCGCGCAGAGCTCAATCGGCGCCGCCGCCGTCGGCGCGACCGCCGAGGACGAGAAGAACTTCGGCAAGGGCCTCGTGCTGACGGTCATCCCCGAGACCATCGTCATCTTCGGTCTCGTCATGGCCATCCTGCTCTGGCTCAAGATCGGCTGACGCGGGGACCATCCATGGGACTCGAACAGGTCATCGGCGAGGTCCGCCGCGACGGCGACGCGCGCGCCCAGGCCATCCTGGACAGCGCCCGCCAGGAGGCCAAGCGCATCCTCGACCAGGCGCGCCAGCAGGCGCAGGCGTACGAGCAGTCGCGCATGGCCGCCGCCGCCAAGGATGCCGCGGCCCTCTCCGCCCAGGTCGCCAGCCGCGCCGAGTCCGAGGCCCGCAAGGCCGTCCTCGCCGCGGAGTCCGAGCTGCGCGCCGAGCTGCGCGCCGCCCTCCTGAAGGCGCTGGCCAGCCTCCCCGCCAAGCAGCGCGAGGCCCACCTCAAGGCCCTCGTCGCGCAGGCGCAGAAGGTCATCCCCGCCGGCAAGGTCTGGGGCAACGCGCAGGACACCACCTCCCTGCACTCCCAGAAGGCCTACACCCACGCCGGCCAGGCGCCCGTCGCGGGCGGCATCGTCGTCGAGTCCGAGGACGGCATGAACCGCCTCGACCTCAGCTACGAGACGCTCCTTGACGAAGCCTGGCGCGACATCCTGAAGGCCGAGGCGCGGCTCTTCGCGTGAGGTCCCGACGATGGCCCTGTTCGCCGGCGGAGGGAAGCACCCGTACGCCGTGGCCCGCGTCGCCGCCAAGCGCTCCAAGCTGCTGCCGCCCGGCGAGTACGACAAGATCCTGAAGATGGACGTGGCGGAGATCACCCGCTACATCCAGGACTCCGCCTACAAGGCCGAGGTGGACGAGCTGGCCAGCAAGTTCACCGGCCTCGACCTGCTGGAGGCCGCCCTCACCGTCAACGAGGAGCGCACCTACGAGCAGGTCCGCGCGATGCTGCAGGGCCACGCCGCCACGCTCATCGACCTGTTCCTCGACCGCTACCACTACGAGGACCTCAAGACGCTGCTGCGCGGCAAGGCCGCCGGCGCCTCCCGCGACGCCCTGCTGCGCGAGATGGTGCTGGAGGACCAGGCCGCCTACGACCTGTTCGCCCCGCTCCTGGGCGACGAGGTCAAGGGCCTCCCCGAGGTGCTGGCCGCGCTGGAGTCCCGCCCCGGCCGCCCCCGCGAGTGGTCCGCCATCCTGCGCAAGGTCCCCGCCGGCAGCCCGCTGCCGCGCTACGAGGACGCGCTCGACAAGGCGTACTACGCCCGCCTGCTCGAGGGCCTGGAGGCGTCCCGCGAGAAGGGCGCCCCCGAGGTGCTGGAGTTCGTCCGCCGCGAGGTGGACACCCGCAACCTGCTCAACGCCGCGCGCTGGGTCGCCGCAGGGGAGCAGGGCGACTTCACCGACTACGTCCTCCCGGGCGGCCACGCCCTCAAGGTCGCCGACGTCCTGGCCCTCGCCCGCGCCAGGGACTTCGAGCAGATGGCGGAGCAGCTCGCCGACAAGCGCGTCGACCCCGCCGTCCGCGAGGCGCTCTCCGCCGCCCACGCCGGCGGCCCGCTCGGCGCGTTCCAGGCCGCGGTCTGGCGCGCCCACATGGCGACCCTGGACCGGCTGGCGCACATGCACCCGCTCTCCATCCTCCCCATCCTCATCTTCCTGCTCAAGAAGCACCGCGAGGTCGTCACCCTGCGCGCCGTCGCCCGCGGCAAGGCCGCCGGCCTCTCCGAGACCCGCCTCCAGGAGCTGATTGTCTGATGGCTTCCTCCGAACGAAACCACGAATTTCACGAATGGCACGAAACCGCCGCTTCGTGGAATTCGTGCAATTCGTGGTTCAGCCCGTCGGGAGGCGCAGCATGACAGAGATCGCCGTCATGGGCTCGCCCCAGTTCACCCTCGGCTTCCGCCTCGCCGGCATCCGCCGCATCTGGGACGCCACCTCGGAGGACGACCTGGAGCGCGCCGCCCGCCAGGCGGTCGCCGACCCCGGCGTCAGCATCCTCGTGCTGGAAACGGCCGACCTGAACCGCCTCTCCCCCCGCACGCGCTCCGACCTGGTCGCGTCGGTCAAGCCCACCGTCGTCGCGGTGGGGACGCAGGAGGACAACACCCTGCGCGAGAAGATCAAGCAGGCCGTCGGCGTCGACTTGTGGTGACCCGGGCCGGTGCGCCATCCCCTTCGGCCAAAGGCGGCAAGCTTTAGGACACGTATCGATTTGACATGATTTGTGCGCAAATCGATATTGCTGGCGCTCCTTGAGCGCTGCCGTCGATACGCTCCCGACCTGACCGACCTCCCGGAGGGCGTCTGGAAGCGCGCCGGCGCCCTCAACACCTGGGGAACCAACGCCATCGAGGGCAACACGCTCACGCACGAGCAGGTTGAGGAGCTCCTGCTCACTGACGCCGTCGCGGCTGGCCTCCCCCTGCCCGACGTGCGAGAGACTCTGCAGCACGAGGAGGCGTTCCGCAGCCTCCTGGAGCGCCGCCGCAAGCCCCTCACCCTGGTGACGGCGCTCGAGCTGCACGAGCAGGTCTTCCGCGGCATGGGGCGCAAGCGCCCGGGGCAGTGGCGCGTCTCCAACGTCTACATCGCCGGGACGCGGTTCCGTCCACCCCGCCGGGACCAACTCCTCCCGCAACTGGAGGAGTGGGAGCGCGAGGTCGCCGCCCGCCTGCGCCGGGCACCGGACGACCCGTTCGAGGAGGCGGCCTGGATGCACCACCGCTTCGAGCAAATCCACCCGTTCGAGGATGGCAACGGCCGCGCTGGCCGGCTCCTGCTCAACCTGTTCCTGGTCAAGCAGGGGTGGCCCCCGCTGCATGTCCTCCCACCCGACCGCCAGCGCTACCTCGACGCGCTGGAGGCGGGTCTACAGGTTGCGGGGAAGTGGGCCGGGGCCTTCCCAACCCATTGACGTTGGCCGCGAACGGTTCCTAGCGTCTACGACTGGCGCTCGCGTTCGAGGTCGGCAAGCCTACCACCCTCCCGGCTATGGGAGTGGAGGCTCCGGCAACGGAGGCACAGCCCCCTCTTGTCGGTCGCCCCTCCCGCTCCTGGAACGTTCAAATATCGCTCCCTTGTCGCGCAGTCCATCGGGCCAGCCCGCCGGCCGGCTTGGGAGCTTCGCATGTCCGCCCAGAAAGGAACTGTCTACCGCGTGTCCGGCCCCGTCGTGACCGCCACCGGCATCAAGCCCGCCATGTACGACATCGTGCGCGTGGGCGACGAGCGCCTGATGGGCGAAGTGATCCAGATCGAGGGTGAGCACTCCATCATCCAGGTCTACGAGGACACCTCCGGCGTCAAGCCCGGCGAGCCCGTTGAGAACACCGGATTGCCGCTGGTCGTCGAGCTGGGCCCCGGCCTGCTCACCTCCATCTACGACGGCATCCAGCGCCCGCTCGAGGTGCTGCAGGAGCAGATGGGCCACTTCATCCTGCGCGGCGTCGACGTCCCCGGCCTCGACCACAGCAAGAAGTGGGACTTCACCCCCCTGGTCAAGAAGGGCGACCAGGTGGAGCCCGGCCAGTTCATCGGCACCGTCCAGGAGTCCAAGTCCATCCTGCACAGGGTCATGGTCCCCCCCGACGTCCAAGGCGGCGTCGTCAAGGACATCAAGGCCGGCTCGTTCACCGTCGAGGAGGTCGTCTGCACCCTCGACAACGGCGCCAAGCTCCAGCTCATGCACAAGTGGCCGGTCCGCAAGCCGCGCCCCTACGCGGAGAAGCAGCTCCCCACCATCCCGCTCAACACCGGCATGCGCATCCTGGACGGCCTGTTCCCCATCGCCAAGGGCGGCACCGCGGCCATCCCGGGCCCCTTCGGCTCCGGCAAGACCGTCACCCAGCAGAGCCTGGCCAAGTACTCGGACGCGAAGGTCGTCGTCTACATCGGCTGCGGCGAGCGCGGCAACGAGATGACGGAAGTGCTGACGGAGTTCCCCGTCCTGGAGGACCCGCAGACCGGCAACCCGCTGATGGCGCGCACCTGCCTCATCGCCAACACCTCCAACATGCCGGTGGCCGCCCGCGAGGCGTCCTGCTACACCGGCATCACCATCGCGGAGTACTACCGCGACATGGGCTACGACGTTGCCCTGATGGCCGACTCCACCTCGCGCTGGGCCGAGGCCATGCGTGAGATTGGCTCGCGCCTGGAGGAGATGCCCGGCGAGGAGGGCTACCCCGCCTACCTCTCCGCCCGCCTGAGCGAGTTCTACGAGCGCGCCGGCCGCTGCACCATCCTGGGCGGCGGCGAGGGCTCCATCTCCGTCATCGGCGCGGTGTCCCCCGCCGGCGGCGACTTCTCCGAGCCCGTCACCCAGGCCACCCTCCGCATCGTCAAGGTGTTCTGGGCGCTCGACGCCAAGCTGGCGCAGCGCCGCCACTTCCCCGCCATCAACTGGCTCCAGTCGTACAGCCTGTACCCCGAGTACCTGGCCAGCTACTACGCCGACAAGGCCGCGCCCGACTGGAACGAGGTCAAGGCGCAGATCATGGAGATCCTCCAGAAGGAGGCCGAACTGCAGGAAATCGTGCAGCTCGTCGGCTCCGACGCCCTGCCGCCCGAGCAGCAGGTCACCCTGGAGACGGCGCGCCTGATTCGCGAAATCTACCTCCAGCAGAACGCCTACGACAAGGTGGACGCCTACTCCAGCCTGCAGAAGGACTACAAGCTGTGGAAGGCCATCCTGCGCTACCAGGACCTGGCGGGCAGCGCTCTCAAGGCCGGCGCCATCGCCAAGGAGATGACCGGCCTCGCCGCCGTCACCGACTTCGCGCGCAGCCGCTTCGAGGCCAACTTCGACGCCGCCTACGACGCCGCGATGAAGAAGATGGAAGCCAACTTCAACGACATCCTCGCGAAGAGCAAGCGGGTGGAAGTCGCGGCGTAGTGCCTAGTTTCAGTAATCTGGCACCGAACTCATCGCCGACCACGGTACGGATGGGTCTGGACTATGCCAGACCAACTTGACAACGTGCGCACTCTGGTCGGTTTCGACGAGGGCAATCAACTGAAATTCAGTGGCAGGTGGAATCCGAAGTCCAGTGCCCCAATCGCCCTCGGCACCTTCCTTGCGGATTGAACTCACATCCAGGGTTGTTCCATCACTCATTTCGGCACGCCAGGTAGCGGAGAGGACTGTGTCCACACTGAAATATTGATTCTTGGTAGGATTCGTTAACGAAAGATGGAGGGTGTGGCAATTCCGCGCTGAACTGCCATAGATGCAGGGCCCCTGCTTGGCCGTGCCCGAACTAACCTGCATGGGGGCCATGTGGGCACTGGATGCGCTGGAACAACCTGCGAGCCAAATCAGGAACAACGCTGCAAGCGTCCACTCAATCCGGAGTCCGGTTTTTGCCTCCATGTCCAATCGAAGGAGGGTGGGGTCATAAGTCTATTTTAACAAGGGCCGGAGAACCTCCAGGGTAGGCGTCAGCGCCTTGCCGATGACGTCCCAGACCTTCTCCGGCACGACGGCGTCGTAGCCGTGGATGAGCGTGTTCCGGAACGCGATGATGGTGCGCCAGGGCACCTCCGGGTGCGCGTCCCGAAAGGCGGGCGACAGGCGCCGCGCGGCCTCGCCGAAGACCTCGAATTGGCGCTCAATGGCGCTGTTGACCATGGGGTCTTCCAGGAAGCGCCGCTGGCCACCCTTGGCGAACCGCAGGATGAGTTCGCCGGCGGCGACCATGTGGTGGAGGGATTCAGCGTCCCGCTCGGTCTGAGAGGTCAAATGGGCTTCGCCTCCGGCAGGACCGACTCCCGCATCCTTGGCGAGAGCCCATCGATGTCGGCGATGTCGACCTTGGTGCCCAGGATGTCTTCGGCGTCCACCACGAAGGCGGAGGCTTCCCACATGCCCACGCCAGGCTTGGTCTGGTACAGGATGTCCACGTCGGAGTCGGGCCGCGCCTCGTTGCGGGCGCGGGAGCCGAAGAGCCAGATGCGCGCGATGCCGTTCTTGCGGGCGGCCAAGCGCAACTCGACGCGGTGCTTGGCGACCAACGGGTCCAGCCCCCCGGTCTGCCGCGCCTCCAGGACGTCCAAGGCTTGCCGGATGACTTCATGGTAAGGTTGGCGCGGGTGCGTGCGCAGCCTGGCAAGCCGTGCGCGCAACGGAAGGGGAAGCTCGATGGTGGTCGTGCCGGCGGTCGCGGTCATCCTATGGAATCCTATAGGATGATGGTCGACTTGACCTTTTCGCCTCCTGTCGAACCACGTGCGCCCCACCCTCCCCTTCAAATATCAAGTCCCCGTCGCGGCGCCCACCATGGCGCAGAAGGAGTACCGCACCATCTCGAACATCAAGGGTCCCCTGGTCTTTGTGCAGAAGACCCACCCCGTCGGCTACGGCGAGCTGGTGCAGTTGCGCCTGCCCAATGGCCAGACCCGCCGCGGCCAGGTGCTCGACACCTCGGGCCAGCACGTCGTCGTGCAGGTCTTCGAGGGCACCACCGGCATCGACAACGACAAGACGACGGTGAAGTTCCTCGGCGAGACCATCAAGTTCGGCGTCAGCAAGAACATCCTGGGCCGCGTCTTCAACGGCGCAGGCATCCCCATCGACGGCGGCGCGGAGATCATTCCCGACGACTACCGCGACATCATCGGCGCGGCCATCAACCCGTACAGCCGCGCCTCGCCGCACGACTTCATCCAGACCGGCATCTCGACCATCGACGGCAACAACTCGCTGGTGCGCGGCCAGAAGCTGCCCATCTTCTCGGGCTCGGGCCTGCCGCACAACGACATCGCCCTGCAGATTGCCCGCCAGGCCAAGGTGCGCGGCACGGACGAGAGCTTCGCCGTGGTGTTCGCCGCGATGGGCATCACGAACGAGGAAGCCAAGAAGTTCATGAACGAGTTCGAGCGCACGGGCGCCCTCAAGCGCGCGGTCATCTTCCAGAACCTGGCCGACGACCCCGCCGTCGAGCGCCTGCTGACGCCCCGCCTCGCCCTCACGGCCGCGGAGTACCTTGCGTTCGACCTCGGCATGCACGTCCTGGTCATCTTCACCGACGTCACCAACTATTGCGAGGCGCTGCGCCAGATTGGCGCCGCCCGCGAAGAGGTGCCCGGCCGCCGCGGCTACCCCGGCTACATGTACACCGACCTGGCGAGCCTGTACGAGCGCGCCGGCAACATCAAGGGCAAGAAGGGCAGCGTGACCCAGTTCCCCATCCTGACGATGCCGGGCGACGACATCACGCACCCCATCCCCGACCTGTCGGGCTACATCACCGAGGGCCAGATCGTCATCTCGCGCGAGCTGCACCGCAAGGGTGTCTACCCGCCCATCAACGTGCTGCCCTCGCTCTCACGCCTGATGAACGCCGGCATCGGCGGCCACAAGACCCGCGACGACCACAAGAAGGTCTCCGACCAATGCTACGCCTTCTACGCCGAGGGCCGTGACCTGCGCGGCCTGGTGGCCATCGTCGGCAAGGACGCCCTCTCGAGCCGTGACCTGCAGGTGCTGGAGTTCGCGGACCACTTCGAGAATCGCTATGTCCGGCAAGGAAGGGACGAAGACAGGTCCATTGAAGAGACGCTGGACTTGGGATGGGAATTGCTTGCGACGGTGGACGAGAAGCTGCTC
>JAIVGU010000067.1 GCA_020201445.1 Halobacteriales archaeon | reverse complement strand
GGCCGCTCAGGTTCGAGCCCGTGCAGGTCCCCGGCGGCACCGACCTGGGCGTCCTGCACCAAGCCGCGCTCACCGTGGCGCGCCGCAAGCTCTCGCTCTCCAACACCGAGACGGACCGCATCCTCGCCCAGGAGGTGCGCGCCATCGACGACCTCGTGCGCACCGCCAACCTGCTGGTGGAGCGGCTGCGCGAGTGGTACGCCCTGCACGCCCCCGAGGCGACCCGCCTCGTCACCGACGCGCAGGAGCTGGCCAAGCTCGTCACGGAGCACGGCGACCGCGACGCGGTGATGGCGGCGCTCCACCAGGCCGACCTCGCGCAGACCAGCCTCGGCACCGACCTCGCCCCCGAGGACATGGCCGTGCTGCAGGGGTTCGCGGGCGCGCTCTCCGCCGTCCACGCCTCCTGGAAGGCGCTGGAGGCCCGCGTGGCCGTCCTGATGGAGGAGGTGGCGCCCAACGTCGCGATGGTCGTCGGCCCCGTCCTCGGCGCCCGCCTCATCGCCCTCAGCGGCGGCCTCTCGCGCCTTGCCACCTGGCCCAGCGGCACCGTGCAGCTGCTGGGCGCCGAGACCGCGCTGTTCCGCCACCTCAAGGAGGGCACGCGCAGCCCGAAGCACGGCATCCTGTTCCAGCACCCCACCGTGCACCAGGCGCCGCCGTGGCAGCGCGGCCCCACCGCCCGCGCCCTCGCCCTCGCCGCCGCGACGGGGGCCAAGGCCGACGCGTTCACCAAGAACGACCTCCGCCCCTTCCTCGCGGCGCAGCTCAAGGCGGACATGGAGCGCATCGCGCAGCGCAAGCCCAAGCCGCGCGCGCCCTACAATCCCCGCTTCGACAAGGAGCGGGGTGCCCGCGGTGGCCCGCGCTCCAGTGGACCCTCCTACGGCCGCGACCGCGACGCTCCTCGGGGTCCCCCGCGCAGCTTCCCGCCACGCCCCGACGCGCCCCGGGGCCCGCCCCGCGACGACCGTGGGCCCCCGCGCAGCTTCCCCCCGCGCTCGGACGCTCCCCGTGGCCCTCCGCGTGACGACCGTGGCCCTCCCCGCGACGGCCCGCGCCCGCCGTTCCGCCGCGACGGCCCCGGCGGCCCTCCCTCCGGCGCCGGCAAGCCGTGGAAGCGCAAGCCGCAGGGCGCGTTCCGCTCCGACAACAAACCGGCCCGTCCCCCCGGCGCCGGCGACCGCAAGGGAGGCGCCTGATGCGTCCCCTCAACCTCACCGGCTGCTTCGAGGACAAGGGGTTCCTCTGGACCGAGAACAAGGTGCCCGGTCACGCGGTCTACGGCGAGCGGCTGCGGAAGGCGGGCGCGAAGGAGTACCGCAACTGGAACCCGTTCCGCAGCAAGGTCGCGGCGCTGTCGCGCAAAGACCCCGCGACGCCCTGGTTCGCCGCGGGCGACGACGTCCTCTACCTCGGCGCCGCGTCGGGCACGACGGTCAGCCACCTCAGCGACGTCACCAGCGGCACCATCTACGCCGTCGAGTTCAGCCCCCGCGCCGTGCGCGACCTGCTGTGGAACGTCGAGCCGCGCAAGAACGTCGTCCCCATCCTGGAGGACGCGGGAGCGCCGGAGCGCTACGCCGCCTACGTCGCCAAGCCCGTCGGCGTGCTGGTGCAGGACGTGGCGCAGCGCCACCAGGTCGACATCTTCCTGCGCAACCTCCCGTTCGTGCGCAAAGGCGGCCTCGGGATGCTGTTCGTGAAGGCGCGCAGCATCAACGTCAGCCAGCCGCCCGCGGAGATCTACGCCGAGGTCGCGCGCCGCCTCCAGGCCGCCGGCCTCCACATCGAGCGGCAGGTGGACCTCGACCCGTTCGAGGCAGACCACCGCGCCTTCGTCGTCCGGGTGCCGGGGGCGTAGCGTGGAGCCGAAGGGCAGGCGCATCCACGGCCCACCGGCACCTGCGGGCGCCGCCGCCGATGCAACCGCCCCGACCAGCCTGCGCGGCAAGAGGATCCTCGTCACGGGCGGGGCCGGCTTCATCGGCAGCCACCTCGTCGACCGCCTCGTCGCCGAGGGCGCCAAGGTCACGGTCCTGGACAACCTGTCGGGCGGCAAGGAGGCGTTCCTCCAACTGAGCCGCGACCGCATCACGTTCGTGGAGGGCGACTGCGGCGACCCGGCCACGCTCGACCGCCTGCTGCGGGGCGTGGACTCGGTGTGGCACCTCGCGGCGAACCCCGACGTCCGCACCGGCGAGAGCGACCCCGGCGCGCACTACGAGCAGAACGTCCACGTCACCTCCCTCGTCCTAGAGGCGATGCGGCGCGCCGGCGTCCGGCACCTCGTCTTCACCAGCACCAGCACCGTCTACGGCAAGGCGACGACCCTCCCGACGCCGGAGTCGTACGGCCCGCTGCTGCCCATCTCCGTCTACGGGGCGTGCAAGCTCGCCTGCGAGGCGCTCATCGCGAGCTACTGCGGCACCTTCGGGATGCAGGCGTTCCTGTTCCGCTTCGCCAACGTCGTCGGCCCGCGCTCCACGCACGGCGTCATCTTCGACTTCGTCCGCAAGCTCAAGGCCGACCCCAGGAAGCTGGAGATTTTGGGCGACGGCAGCCAGACCAAGAGCTACGTCTCCGTCGCCGACACCGTGGACGGCATGCTGCACGCCGTGCGCCACACGCCGCCCGAGCCCGCCGGCGGCTGCCACCCCTACAACATCGGCTCGCTGGACGCCATCCCGGTGACGCGGCTGGCCGAGGTGGTCGAGGAGGCGCTCGGCGTGCAGCCCAGGCACGTCTTCACCGGCGGCACCCCCGACGGCGCCGGCTGGAAGGGGGACGTCAAGGTGATGGGCCTCGACGTGACGCGGCTGTCGCGGCTCGGCCCCGGCTGGACGCCCAGGCACGGCTCCGAGGAGGCCGTCCGCATCACCGCGCAGAGCCTCGCCGAAGCTTTGCGGACCTGACGGACGCCTTTATCCCCGCCCAGGGCGCACACCGCACCCGTGCAGCGGACGACAACCTTGATGTATCGTCCAGGAGTGGTGCGGGCAATGGCAGGCGGTCGCTGGCTGGGCATCCTCGCGGTTGCCCTGCTGGCCTTCGGCGCCGTCGACGTCCTCGGCGGGGGCGGCGCGGTGGACATCAAGAAGTCGACCTGCTGGAGCTGCCACAGCGCCTGGACCCCCCCGCTGCGGACCTCGGCCAACCTCATCCCCGGCGACCCCGTCGCGGCGCAGGTCGGCAAGCCCCTCGCCTACAACGTGCAGGTCCAGAACGCGTGGCGGCACGAGATCCGCGGCTACGTCCTGACGGTGGACATCACGGGCGCCCCGTCGCTCAACTTCGCCTCCGGCGCGGCCCCCCTCAAGGACATCCTCCCGCTCACCATCCCCGGCGCCATCGACCCCAACAACCCCGGCGCCCCCGCGGCCGACCGCAAGGTGCAGGTGCCGGTCAACCTCACCGTCCCCGCCAGCAGCAGCCGCGTCACCCTCACGCCGCAGGACGGCTCCCCCACCACCGGGCCCACCCTCGTCGGCTTCGTCACCGGCCCCGACGGCGCCACCACCGAGTACCCGGCGGCCGGCCCCGGCAAGGCCATCGACATCCCCGACCCCTTCACCGGCCGCAGCGGCGCGTTCCTGGTCGGCGCCAAGGTGCTGCCGCCCTCCCCCACGCCCTCCGGCGCCCCCGCGCTGCCCGCCCTCGGGCCCATCCCGCTCGTCGCCAAGGTGGACGCCGCCTTCGAGCTGGAGGGGCTGCGCACGGTCCCCATCAGCGTCCAGACCTTCCTCGACAAGGGCAAGATCCAGCTCCTCGGCGGCATCAACTTCACCGTCGCCAAGGAGGCCGGCGAGGGGGAGCGCGTCCGCTTCACCGTCAACTCCACCGTCCACTACAAGCACGCCAACCCCAGCACCCAGGGCGGCGACTGGGCCAACTGGACGCAGGAGCCGGTGGACGTCCCGGTCGCGCAGCAGGGCGACAAGGTCGGCCTGGAGCCGCTCGACACCGGCCCCATCGTGCGCGTCCCGCCCCTCAACGGCCCCACCCTCACGACGGTGGCGGAGGCGGTGGGCTACGCGTCGGCGTTCCTCCTCGTCTCCAGCATCGCCTCCGGCGGGATGTTCGGCAAGGCCAGCCGCCGCGCCATGAACAGCCTCTTCGGCTCCGCCAAGCGCCGCGTCGCCTTCCACAACGTCCTCAGCTACGGCATCATCGTGGTGGCCGCCGTCCACATGGTGATGTTCCTGCTCGACGGGGACTACAAGTGGACCCGCGGCATCCTGTGGGGCGGCGGCTCCATCCTCGCCATGTTCGGCCTCGGCGTCACCGGCGCCCTCCAGGTCCCGATGATCCGGCGCTGGAACTACGGCACCTGGCGCTGGACCCACTACGGCATGACGGTGGCGGTCATCGTCCTCACCCTCGTCCACATGCTGCTGGAGGGGGCGCACTTCGGCGAGCTGCAGGGCGCGGTCGGCTACAGCGACCCGTTCAACCCCGTGCCGACGGCCCCTGCCGCGTAGGGCCTCCGTTTTACGGCCGACGAACCGCAGGTTTCACAGATTCAACGGTTCCCCCTTCCCATCCGCAGAGTTTGCCCTCTCCCCTTTGCAGCAGAATAGCGGGTTCATGGCGCGGCCACAGTCGGGGCATCGGGGATGGACTCGGTTCGGCATGGGACCACCAATCTAGATGTTAAGTCACGGGACGCACCGCAGGCTGGCGAAGCCGGAGCGCATCTTGGACAGAGCGAGCGCCTGCCGCGCCTCGAACACATGCCTTTCCTC
>JAIVGU010000256.1 GCA_020201445.1 Halobacteriales archaeon | reverse complement strand
GCGGGGGCCTCCAGGAAGCAGGGCAGGCCGAGCAGATCCTCCTCGCCCTCGACGAAGACACGCACCGGCCCCTCGCCGGGCTCCGCGTCGGCGCCGTGCTCCAGGCCGAGCCGGATGGCGTCCCACGCCTCGCGGGTGACGTGGCTGGCGGGGTTGCGGACCCGGAACGCCACGCGGCCCCAGGAGCCCAGCTCGACCTCGAAGAGGCGGTCGGCCTGCCCGCGCTGGGTCTGGAAGTCGCACACGAAGAGCCGCGGCGACAGCCCAAGCTCCTTCACGGTCAGGCTGACCACGTCGCCCACCGCCACGACGACGTCCTCGTCGGTCAGCAGGGCCCCCAGCTCCTCGGTGCTCAGCACAGGGCCGAAGGGGGCGGCAAGCTCGCGCCGCAGGGCGTCGGGCAGGAGGTAGGCCACCGCTGGGCGGGCGTCGGCCGCCACGCGCCCTACTCCTTGGGGCCGAGGCCGGGGAACTGCCCCTGCACGGCGCGCCACGCCGCCTTCTGGGCGTGCTGCTCCGAGCAGCGCCAGCCGAAGTCCTGGTTGTAGGCGGCCAGGAACACCCGCTGCGCCTCCGGCGGCAGGCCCTTGGCGTCCTTCGGCAGCGTCTCCGCGGAGAGCGTCATGGGCTACCTCACTTTGAGGGCGTAGGTGCCGGCCTTCTCGATGTTCATCGTCTTGGCCAGCTCGCTCTGCGCGGGGTCGATGATGGTGAGCAGCCCGCTCCAGTTCTTGCTGGTGGCGCCGCCGCAGTTGGGGCACTGCAGCTCGTCCGACAGCAGGTGGCACTGCTTGCACGCCTTGTTCATCAGGCCGCCCCTGCCGCCTTCTCGGCCTTCTTGACCTGCTTCTTGGTGGTGGGGCGCTCGGAGCGCGCCTCGCCCTCGCCGCCCGCCGCGGCCGCGTCCTCGGGGCGCTTGCGGCGGTCCTCGTCGATCCACTCGAACTTGCCCAGGCCGGGCTGGCGCATGGTGAGGCCGATCTTGGACTCGCGGGGCGACAGCTCGTTGAGGCTGGCGGTGACGATGCGGGCGCGCACGTTCTCGCCCACCTCGAGGGTGCGGCCGGTCTCCTTGCCGAGCAGGCGCTCGTTGTGGACGTCGGCCGTCATGAAGTCGTTCATCACCTGGCTCATGTGGACGAGGGCGTCCAGGGGGCCGATGTGGACGAAGGCGCCGAACTCGACGACCTCCGCCACGATGCCGTCGACGACCTCCTGGTTGTCGGGCTTGAAGACGAGGGCGTCGAAGGCGACCTTCTGGTAGATGGCGCCGTCGCCGTGGATGACCTGCCCCTCGCCGTCGGGGCGCACCGCGGTCGTCAGGACCGTGATGCCGTGCGTCTTGTTGAGGCGGCCCTCGAAGGAGGCCTGCACCAGCTTGGCGATGGTGGCGCCCAGGTCCTCGGTCATCTTCTCGGGCGGGATGCGGACGGTGTCGCTCATCTGGATGATTCGGTACACGGGCTCAAGCTCCCTGGGGTCCCCTGGTGGGTGCCCCCGTTTCGACGGCTCTGCGACGGGGAGGCTGTTTTAAGCCTATGTGCTGCGCGCGCCCTCCGTGAAGTCCACCTCAAGGCCGCGCTCGACTTCGAGATAAACCAAGTGCGCGAGGTTGCAGGCCAGCGCCATGCATGGATGTCGTTGCAAGGGCGGCCTGGGCGGTCGCGCCGAAGGCCCCGAGCAAGCGCGGAGCGAAGCGACGCGCGCGCAAGGGAAGGAGCCGGCGTGGAGGCGGCGCCCTGACCGGACACCGTCACCTTGTAGGCGCCCTGCTGCAGGTCCTTGGCGTTGGTGAAGTTGACCGAGGCGTGGCCCTGCGTCACGGCCGACTCGCCGGGGGCGGCGGGGCCGAGCGTGAAGTGGTTGGGCTCGAAGCCGGCCGCCGGCTGGCCGTCGGGCGCCAGGACGCTCACGTCGAGGTGCGCCATCTGGTCGGTCGCCGCGTTGCCGCCGGTGAGCCGCGCGTCCACCTCGATGGTGTTGACCGCGCAGGCCAGCTCGACGGGGAAGGTCCAGCTCGCGGACACCGGCGTCGGCGAGGGCGCGGGGCTGGGGAGGGCCACGTTGGCGCCAATCTGGATGGCCGTGCTGTTGCTGAAGTCGCCGGGGATGTAGACGCGGGCCTGGTAGGGCTGGCCGCCGGGCAGCTCCACCGGGAAGGGGTGCAGGTCGGCGGGCATGGGGCCGTCGATGAGCATGGTGTGCATGCCGCCGGGCACCTGCCGGTCGTTGGCCTCGTGGGCGTTGACGTGGGTGTGGAACGCCCACAGGCCGGGGTTGTTGCCCTCGATGAGGACGTCGAAGCGCTGCGCCGGCCCGATGGAGACGGTGTCGACGTAGGAGCGCGCCGACGGGGGGAGCGGGTTGCCGTCGATGGCGACCACCTGCATGTCGTGGCCGTGCAGGTGGACCTCCTCCACGGTCTCGCCGGCGTTGAGCATCCGTAGCCGCAACGTCGTCCCTGTGTCCACGTGGTAGATGGATTGCTCCTGGTGCTCCGTCAGCGGGTAGCTGTGGCCGTTGATGAGGAACACGTCCGCGTCGCCGGAGTCGATGGGCGGGTTCTGGCAGTCGGGCTTGCCGGAGGTGAAGCAGCCAGCGGGGTGGGCGTGCGGGTTGACGCCCGGGATGGCCTCGACGACGTTGCGCGCCATCGTGCTGAGGACCATGACGGCCTCGCTGTCCGCCTTGGGCTCGTACTTCTTGCTCTGCGGCTTGACGATGAACATGCCGTAGAGCCCCTGCATGACGTGCAGGTGGGTGTCGACGTGGCAGTGGTACCACAGCGTCCCGGCGCGCTTGGCGATGAAGTCGTAGGTGATGGAGGGGACGCCGCCGGCGCCGCCCACCGCCTGCTGCGAGATGCCGGGGACGCCATCCATCTCGGCGGGGACGTACTGGCCGTGCCAGTGGATGGTGTGGGGGTGGAAGTGGGTGTGGCTGAACTCGACGATGACGCGGTCGCCCTGCTCCACCGTGATGGTCGGGGCGGGGACGCTGCAGGTGGCGCGGTCCTTGGCGTCAAGGTGGGGCGCGTCGGTCTCCAGCGGCGTGTAGTAGGAGATGGCGGCGGCGGAGTCGGAGTCCCCCTCGTCGAACGGCGTGACGCAGAACGCCCACAGGTTCGCCTTCAGGCCGGGGTAGACCTCCTGGTCGAACAGGTCCACGACCTTCATCGCCAGGTGGATGGTCTTCCCGGTCGGCGTGACCTCGGCGGCGGGGTCGAAGGTCCCGCTGGAGCAGCCGGCGAGGGCGGTGGCGGCCAGCACGGCGAGGGCGAGGATGGCGAGGGGGCGGGACGTCATGCGGGACCTAGCGTCTGCTCAGGTTCCAAGGGAGGAAGGGAAAAAGGGTTGTGGCGGCGTTCAGTAAACCTTGGCCGGGTCCATGTCGAGGCGCGCGAAGAGGTCGAGCGTCACCTGGACGTTGGCGCCGGACTTCAGCGTCACGAGGGCGGTGTAGGTGCCGGCGCCGAGCTTGTTGGCGTCGCGGACGGCCTGGTGCTCGTCCTTCGCGGTGCCGGAGGCGACGATGCTGTCGCCGCGCTTGACCTCCCACTGCGCCGACGTCACCGCGTCCGGGGTGTCCGCCGTGTAGGTGAAGTTGACCAGCAGCTCGGTGGCGCCGAGGGGGAGGTCGAAGGTGTCGCTGAACTGGTCGCAGGTCGTCGGGTTCGGGTTGGAGGGGTGGCTGCACACCTGCTGCAGCCCGCCGGTGCCCGCCTGCAGCAGCGGGGCGACCTGCTTGGACACGGTGGGCGCGGGGCGCTCGCCGGGCTTGGTGACGTAGAACTTGAACTCGCCCGAGGTGGTGGGGTGCGCGCCGTCGGCGGCGAGGAGGTAGAGCGAGTAGACGCCGGTCTTGCTGAACTGGCCCGCGATGGTCGCCATGCCGGTGCTGGGCTGGGTGCCCACGCCGAGAGCGTCGCACAGGTCGCCGGTGAAGACGTGGTCGGGGGCGGGCAGCGTATGGTTGGCCTTGCCCGTGGTCACGGAGCCGGCGGGCGGGCTGGCGAACGGCTGCCCGAAGACGGGGTGGGTGTGGGCGGGCTTGCGCTCCGCCTCCGCGGTCTTGAGGCAGGACCAGGAGAAGCGCAGCGGGTCGTGCTCGGGGTCGAAGCTGCGGGCGGCGCTGAAGGCCACCGTCTCGCCCAGCACGGCCCAGTCGGTCTGCGCCTCCATGAGGAAGGTGGCCTTCTGGTTGGCGCCGCTGCCGAGCGTGACCGTCTGGCTGAACTCGCGCGACTGGCCCGCCGTGGTCGCCTTGAGCGTCACCGTGACCGTCCCGTCCCTGAAGTCGTAGGTGTGGGTGACCTCCTTGCCGTAGGCGGTGGTGAGGTGGTCGCCGAGGTCCCAGGTGTAGTTGTCCGCCTTCACGCCCGCCGCGAACGCGTAGGCGCCGCCGGGCGCGTCCGGGGCCGTCACCGTGAAGCCATCGGAGGGGGCCGACGAGCAGCCCGCCAGGAGGGCGGCCAGCGGCAGCAGCGCCGCAAGCAGGGCGCCAGGGGAGCGCATGGCCGCTCGATGCCGGGGGACGCAGTATAAGACTTCTGGATGGGACGGCGGCACATGCTGCGCAGGCCGCAGGCCATCGGTCGCTCCGGCGCCGTTTTCCGGTTCACCGGCCGCTCCGGGCGGCTGGCGTCGCACCGGAAAAGTATCTGTGGAATCTGGGTTCGCCCATCCGTGGAGATGCCATCATGAGCGTCCGCGGCGAGCTGCGCATCGACGCCGGCTCCGCGGCCGAGGCGAAGGTGCTGGCCGCCGCGCTCGCGGCCGACGACGCGGGCCTGGCGCCCTGCCGCGCCGAGGGGACGCAGGTGGTCGTCACGCTGCGCGGCGCGACCGCGATGGGGGCCCTGCGCACCCTCGACGACGTCCTGGAGTGCCTGCGCGCCGCCCGGCCCGCCCCCTCCGCATCGAAGGAGAGCCGTTAAGGCCCCGCAGCGGCCTCAAGGGCGCGTCCATGGCCGCCCCGCCGCAGCCGCCCCGCCGCCTCGCCCGCCGCATCGTCGCCCTGGTGGTGGGGGTCCTCTGGTTCTCGGTCGCCCTGCTCGGCTACTTCGCCAAGAACTTCTTCCTCTACGAGGCGTTCCGGCTCCTCGGCCCGCTCTTCCTCACCGCCTACACCGTCCTGGGCGTGGGCCTGGTGGCCGCCATCACCTGGTCCGCCCTCGCCCCCTCCGCCGCCCGGACCGCCGGGCAACGCCCCGCCGACCCCGACGCCGAGCCGGCGCGCGCCCTCATCGGCACCAACCCCGCCCTGCCGCCGTCGCACCCGGACACCTGCTTCCGCTGCGGCCGCCTCCTGCCCCCGTGGCGCCAGGCGGAGGGCACCTGCACCGTGTGCAGCCCCTACGCCACGTTCCTGAGGAAGCCCAAGGTGCCCAACCAGGCGCTCGAGGCGCGCCGCACCATGCTGTTCGTCCTGGAGGGGGTCGGCATCGCGCTGCTGGCCCTCGCCTTCGTGAGCGCCGCCTACATGTTCCCGCTCGTCCTCGGCCCCGCGCGCTCCCTCGTCGCCACGCTGGCGTTCCTCGTCTTCGTGCCCCTGCTGGCCGGCCTCATCCTCTGGATGTACGCCCGGCACGAGCGCAACGCCGCTGCTGCCGCCGAGTAGCCCCCGAGCGGACCGCGGAGGCCGCGGAACACGCGGAGGGTGCAGGTTTTTTCCGCGCCTTCCGCGGCCTCCGCGGTTTCGCCGCAGCAGGGGGGCAGCACAGCGGATTCCGCGGTTCGGCTGGGGGCGCCGAGCAGGTTAAGGCCGCCTCCCGGCGTGCGCGGGCTGCCCATGCTTGACATCCGCCTCCTGCGCGAGACGCCCGAAGTGGTCAAGGCCGACCTCCAGAAGCGCGGCCGCGACGGCGCGGTCGTCGACCAGGTGCGCGCCCAGGACCAGGCGTGGCGCGACGGCCTGAAGCGGATGGAGGAGCTGCGCGCCGAGCGCAATAAAGCTGGCAAGCTCATCGCGGAGGCCAAGAAGGTGGGCCAGGACGCCAAACCCGTCATGGACCGCATGGCCGCCGTCGCCGAGGAACTGAAGCGGCTTGAGGCGGAGGTGCCGGCCGCAGAGAAGCAGCGCGACGCCCTGCTGCGCACCATCCCCAACCTCATGCACCCCTCCGTCCCCGTAGGCAAAGACGACTCCGAGAACGTGGAGGTGCGCGCCTGGGGCGGCAAGCCCACGCACGGCTTCGCGGCCAAGAGCCACGTCGACCTGCTGGAGAGCCTGGACGTCGCGGACCTGGAGCGCGCCGCCCGCGCCGCCGGGGCCCGCTTCGTGTACCTCAAGGGCGACCTCGTCCTCATGGGCCGCGCCCTGGAGATGTTCGCGCTACAGCGCCTCGCCGCGAAGGGGTTCACCGCCATCGAGCCGCCCTACATGCTCCGCCGCGAGGCCGTCGAGGGCGCCGTCGACCTCGCCGACTTCGAGTCCGTCATCTACAAGGTCGAGGCGGAGGCGAAGGAGCCCCCGCT
>JAIVGU010000066.1 GCA_020201445.1 Halobacteriales archaeon | reverse complement strand
GTTCTACTTCGGCACCCCGCCCGAGGGCTGGTCGCTGGTGGCGGGGAACGAGTACCCGTTCTGAGCGCCACTCCTGCCATCCGCAGAGGACCCCACGCGGCGTCCTCGGCGTTCTCTGCGGATGGTCGGGAGACGAGCCTTGAACTACACTAAGCGAGCAGCCTCGGCCACGACGGTGAGGCGCCCCGTGTAGGCCGCTGCGGAGTAGGAGTCCACCTGCACGGTGACGTGGCCGTGGAACTGCGCGAGGTTGTCCTGCCACAGCGTGCCGCGCTCGTCGGCGTAGGGGCTGCCGATGGACCACAGCTCCCGGCCGTCGGCGTCGAGGAGCGTGAGGTCCACGTCGTCCTTGGCCGGGTTGGCGTCGCCCGCCTGTTGCAGCCGGATGGTGAGGCGGGAGGTGTCGGCGGGAAGCTCGACCTCGACGCGGGCCCGGTTCAGGCCCCGCTCCACCGGCACCAGGTGGGTCACGGCGCCCTGGTTGGCCGGCAGGAGGATGGCCTGGTCGGCGATGGTGGGCCCAGACCAGGCGAAGCTGGGGTAGCAGCGCGCCGTGAAGCGCACCTGGCTGGGGGTCGCGCCGCCGAACAGGACGTCGTGGCCGCTGCCGTCGCGCGGCTCCTCCAGCGCGAGGTCGGTGAGCAGGACCCGCACGCGCTGGCCGCGCTCCACGACGAAGCCGCCCTCCGGCATCGCCAGGCGCTCCTCGTAGTGCGTCACGGTGCCGGCGGGCTCGTAGGGCGGCCCGTACTCGGTGGCGTAGGCGGGCTGGAGGCTCTGGTCGCTGCCGAACTGGTCGAAGAAGCGGTAGCCCTCGCCGGAGGCGGAGGTCACGACGGGCGCCGGGGCGCCGGTGCTGCGGGCCCAGAACGAGAGCGTGACGTTGCCCACCACCCAGAGCCCCGCCGCGACGGGGTCGGAGAGCCAGCCCTGCAGGTCGTCGGTGAGGAAGGCGCTGGAGAAGCCGTTGCCCGGCGACGACCCGGCGGCAGGGAGGTCCGGCACGAGCCGGTTGCCGGAGGCGAAGTAGAGGACGTGCTCGCGCACCGGGCCGCTGCGGCAGGCGGAGAGCGCGTCCTGCGCCGCGGTGTCCGGGGGCGGCACGGCGAGGCAACCGGCCAGGAGGAGGGCCAGGAGGGCGGCAGGGGCGGCAGGATGCACGCACGGCAAGCCCGGGCCAAGCGCATCAAGGTTGCGGGCGCAGCGGCTCCGGGCAGGGACTCCAAGGATTTGCGGGATTTTTCTAGGGCCAAGAACACCTCAAGGAAATCCCGTCATCCCCGAAGTCCCTGCTTCGGCCCGTGGTGCGTCGGGTCCAGGGGCTGTCCGCCCGCCGCTCCCAGGAGCAGGCTCCCGGCGGGCGCGCGCCTCAATAGGTTCGGGTGGGAAAGGCCAAAAGAAGCCCCCACCGCCTCCCGCCGGCGATGGCAGGCCCCAGCTTCCCGCTCCGCGTGGCCTGCATCGACGTCGGCTCCAACGGCTTGCGCTGCGTAGCGGCGGAGTTCCAGGACGCGGCGCGGCATCGCATCCTCCTGCAGGAGCGTGCGCAGGTGCGCCTCGGCCAGAGCGTGTTCGAGGTGGGCGCCATCGACACCGAGGCCATGGCCGCCGCCGTCGAGGCGCTCTCCGGGTTCAAGCGCAAGCTGGATGCGCTGGGCGTGCAGGAGGTGCGCGCCGTGGCCACCAGCGCCGTGCGCGAGGCGGCCAACCGTGACCAGTTCCTGCGCAAGGTGCGCCGCGCCGGCCTCAAGGTCGAGGTCATCAGCGGCGCCGAGGAGGCCCGCCTGGTGGCCGCCGCCGTCGCGCGCCACGTCTCCTTCGACCAGGGGCCGTGGATGGTGATGGACCTCGGCGGCGGCTCGGTCGAGATCGGCCTCCTGGACGCCGGCGGCCTGCTGTGGAGCGAGTCGCACCCCATGGGCTCGGTGCGCCTGCTGGAGGAGTTCCACGCCGTCCAGGGCGACCCGGAGCGCTTCCAGCACCTCGTCGCCGAGACCATCCACACCCTGCGCGTCAACCTGCCCCGCGGCCGCAAGCCCGCCGGGTTCGCGGCGACCGGGGGCAACATCGAGGAGTTGGCCCGCCTCGCCGGCTGCCGGGACGACGCTGTGGCGGAGTTGAGCCTCAAGAAGCTGCGCGAGCAGGTGCAGCGCCTGGCCAAGATGAGCCTGGAGGAGCGCAAGAAGGAGCTGGGCCTGCGCCCCGACCGCGCCGACGTCATCGTCCCCGCCGGCCTCGTCTACGAGCATGTCGCGGAGTTGGTGGGCGCCGACACCCTGCACGTCCCGCACGTAGGGCTCAAGGACGGCGTCCTGTTCGACCTCGTCGACTCCCTCGCCGTCCACACCGACCCGCAGGCGAAGTCCGAGCACGTCGTCCTCGACGCCAGCGTGGCGCTGGGCCGCCGCTACCAGTTCGAGGAGAGCCACGGCGTGCAGGTGAGCCGGCTCGCGCTGTCGCTGTTCGACCAGACCAAGGAGCTGCACAGGCTGCGCGCCGCCGACCGCATCCTGCTCCAGGCCGCCGCGGTGCTGCACGACGTGGGCCGCTTCATCGACGACCACCGGCACCACAAGCACTCCTACTACCTCATCGCGCAGGCGGACCTCCCCGGCCTCTCCGGCGAGGACGTCGAGGTGGTCGCCCAGGTGGCGCGCTACCACCGCCGCAAGGAGCCCGCGCTGCGCCACAAGCCGTTCGCCAAGCTCTCGGGCGCCGACCAGGAGCGCGTCCGCCGCCTCGCCGCCCTGCTGCGGGTCGCCGACGCCCTCGACCGCCAGCACCGCGCCGCCGTGCGCGGCGTCAAGGTCCTGGTGGAGAAGGACGCCGTCGTGCTGCGCCTCAAGGGCGAGGGCGACCTGGCGCTGGAGCAGTGGGCCGTGCAGGAGAAGGGCGGCCTGTTCTGCTCCGCGTTCGACACGACCCTCGAGTTCGAGACGGAGGCGCCGTGACGCCCAAGCCCACCGCCGCAAGCGGCCTGCCCGGCAGGCTCGTCGCCGTCGAGGGCGTGGACGGCTCCGGCAAGTCCACCCAGGTCCACCTGCTGCACGAGTGGCTCAAGGGCCTCGGCTGCAAGGTCTACTTCAGCACCTGGAACAGCAGCGACCTGGTGCGCAGCGCCACCAAGCGCGGCAAGAAGGAGCAACTGCTGACCCCGACGACGTTCAGCCTCATCCACGCCACCGACTTCGCCGACCGCTACGAGCGCCGCATCCTCCCCCGGCTGGAAGCGGGCTACATCGTGCTGTGCGACCGCTACGTCTACACCGCCTATGCCCGCGACGGCGTGCGCGGCTGCGACGCGGCGTGGCTCCGCAAGCTCTACAGCTTCGCGCACCGGCCGGACCTGACGCTGCACTTCCGCGTGCCGCTGCAGGTCAGCCTCGACCGCATCCTCTCCGGCCGCCCCGACCTCAAGTGGCACGAGGCCGGCATGGACCTCGGCCTCCACCCCGACATCAAGGAGTCGTACAAGATCTTCCAGGGCCGCATCCACGCCCTCTACGAGCGGATGGCTCCCAAGGAGGGCTTCACCGCCGTCGACTCGCAGGGCCCCATCCACGCCATCCAGCAGCGGGTGCGCGGCATCGTGGCCAAGGCCATCGACCTCCCGAGCTACCAGAACCGCTCCAAGCTCTACGGAGGCGGCCCATGAAGGCGGCCCGGAAGCGCTGCTACGGCGCGCCGCCGCCCGGCGTCGACCTCAACGACCTGACCGGCAAGCTCGTCGTCCTCGAGGGCCAGGACTCCAGCGGCCGCACCACCCACGTCGAGAAGCTCGCCACCTGGCTGGAGGCCGAGGGCCACGCCGTCGTCCAAGTCGGCCTGCGCGGCAGCGAGCTCGTCGCGCCGGAGCTGGCGCACGCCCGCGAGGGCAACACCCTCAGCCCGCGCACGATGAGCCTGTTCTACGCCACCGACTTCTACGACCAGATGGAGAACAAGATCGTCCCCGCCCTGCGCTCCGGCGCCATCGTCCTCGCCGACCGCTACGTCTTCACCCTCATGGCCCGCGACCTCGTGCGCGGCGCCGAGCCCGACTGGGTCGAGACCCTCTACAGCAAGGCCATCGTCCCCGACCACCTCTTCTTCCTCCAGGCCAGCGCCACCACCCTGCTCGACCGCCGCCTCGCCGAGCACGACGACCTCGACTACTGGGAGTCCGGCATGGACCTCGGCATCAGCCGCAACTGGCACGCCAGCTTCCTGCGCTACCAGAAACGGATGCGCGAGGAGTTCCAGCGCCTCGGCAAGCGCTACGGCCTCCAGGACATCAACGCCAACCGCACCGTCACCGCCGTCCAGCAGGACCTGAAGACCCGGCTGCAGGCGCTGCTGGAGGCCAAGCCGTGAGCCGCCCGAGCCCCCGCCGCCGCGACCTGCTTGATGCTGCCCACCGCGACGTCCTGGCCCTGCGCGAGGCGTGGCGGCAGGCGATGGCGCACCACCAGGTCCGCGTCGAGGCGCAGTTCAAGGAGTTGGCGGGGCGATTGAAGGTTCCCTTGCAGGGCGTGCGGAAAGGGTTGCCCTCCGCCAAGCAGGCCAAAGAATTGCACGAGCAGTTGGCGAAGGCGCGGCTGAAGCCTGAGAAGGGGCGCGGGAAGGACCTGCGACGGGCGGAGAAGCTGGTGCAGGATGCGCTCGATTCGCTGCCGCAGGACGAGTGAAGCAGGACCTAATGCACCGCAAATCCTGCTTCTTTGGAAAATAGCGGGGGATATCCGTAGCCCGGTGAGGACCCGAAATCGAGCCCTCAACCTTTCTTTCCTCTTTTCTACCTCTACGGGTGCGGCC
>JAIVGU010000185.1 GCA_020201445.1 Halobacteriales archaeon | reverse complement strand
GTCCCTCGCGGCGCTGAACCTCGTTGGCCTCCTCCTCCTCGCCGTGCTGGACAAGCGGCGGGCCCGGCGGCAGGGGCAGCGGGTCCCGGAGGCGGCCTTCCACCTCCTCGCCCTGCTCTGCGCCTGGCCCGGGATGCTGCTGGCCTTCCTGGCGGTGCGCCACAAGACCCGCAAGTTGCGCTTCCAGGTCCCGTTCGTCCTGGCCTCGGCGCTGGGGACGGCGGCGCTCCTCTTGCTGTTCTTCTGAAGCAGGGCGGTCAGGCCAAGGACCGTGCGAATTTGCTGCCCTGGGCCGAAGCGCCAAGCCTGGGGCGCAGCTTCTTGCCGCGTGCCCTGGGAAAGCCCAGTGTTCGTGGGAATCGCCGCGGCGGTGTCCGGGGCACTCGCCACCTTCCTGTTCCAGAACCACCAGAACGGGAAAAAAGGCAAAGCAGCAAGATGAGGCATCCTTCAAGGAGAAGTTTCATGAGTTGGAATCCCGTGTCGTCCGGTTGGAGGTCGAGATGGAGCTCTTCGACAGGACAGGCGAGCGCAGGACCCGGAAGCGGGGGGACCGCCATGTTTGACCCGGGCGACGTCGACCGCGTCGCGGTCCTCGCGGGGAAGGCGCAGGACGGACGCATCAAGCCCCAGGAAAAGCGCGAGATGCTGCACATCCTGGCGGAGTACACGCCACGGGTCTGGGAGCTGCCCTGGAACGACGCGCTCCACGTCGCCTTCGTGTTCCTCGGCATCTCGGAGATGGCCCGCCCCCCTCCGGCGGACGCTTCATAACCAAGCCTTCCGTGGGCGCCGCGTGCCCTCCAAGAAAGCGGCGCGCGACTCCCCGGACGTGCAGTCCCAGGACGCGCCGCGCCCCTACGCCCTCACCCGCGTCGGCGTGCGTGGCGTGCGCAAGCCGGTCACCGTGCACCGCCCCGGCGAGGCGCCGCACGGCGTGGTCGGCCTCTTCGACCTCTTCGTGGACCTGCCCAAGACCCAGAAGGGCACCCACATGAGCCGCAACCTGGAGGCGCTCGCCGACATCCTCGACGAGGAGGTCGCCGCGGAGGCGCCCAGCCTGGAGAACCTGTGCCGCCGGCTCGCGGTGCGGCTGCTGGAGCGGCACGACTACGCCAGCCACGCCCACGTGCGCGCCGAGACCGACTACTTCCTGCCCCGCGTCAACCCGGGGGGCAAGCGCAGCATCGAGCCCTACCGGCTCCTGGCAGAGGCGGAGGCGTTCCGCGAGGGCAACCCCAAGGGCGGCCGCCCAACGGTGCGCCGCGTCGGGGTGCAGGTGGTGGGGATGTCCGCCTGCCCGTGCGCCATGGAGACGGTGCGGCACAAGTTCCTCGCCGCCGGCC
>JAIVGU010000184.1 GCA_020201445.1 Halobacteriales archaeon | reverse complement strand
TCTCCACACCGCGCTCCGCCATGCTGCCCGCCTTGACGGTGTAGTCGTTGGCGATGACGAAGACGGTGCGGCCGTCCAGCGCGCCCGCGCCCGTCACCATGCCGTCGGCGGCCAGCCCCTCGGCGGCCTTCTGGTTGTTCGCGAACAGCCCGTCCTCGAACGCGAGGCCGTCGGGGAAGAACAGCGCCAGCCGGTCGCGCACGAACAGCTTGCCTTCGCTGGCAAGCTTCTCGCGGTACTTCTCCGGCCCGCCCTTGTGGAGGGTGGCGATGTCGGCCAAGAGATGGTCCTCCCGGCTCGGGGCGGCCTGCTGGGCGGGCGCCTGCTTCATGCGTCCGCAAGCCGGGCCGCGCTTTTCAAGGCGCCGAGCCGCCGCCTCCCGAGCCAGACCCTACGAAACCGCGGATGACGCGGATTTCGCGGATGAAGTTGAATCCGCGTCATCCGCGCAATCCGCGGTTTGGTCGGGGCGTTCGTTGAGTGTCAGACCGGTCCGATGTCGATGATGCCCTGGCTCGTCTCCACGGTCGCTCCAGCCGCGACGTGGACGGCTGTGACGGTGCCGGCGACGGGGGAGCGCACCTCGTTGAGCATCTTCATCGCTTCGAGGACGAACAGGACGTCGCCCTTCTGCACCGCCTGGCCGGGCTTGACGCGCAACGACTCGACGCGGCCGGTCATGGGCGGCCGGACCTTCGCGCCCGCGGAGGCCGCGGCGGCGCCGGGTCCCCCCGCGATGCCCAGGACGCGCAGCGAGAGGTCTTCGCCGTCCACCAGGACCTTCCCGCCGCGGCGCTCGACCGTCCAGGCGCCGCCCTCGCCGGTGACGGTGCGGCGCAGCCCTTCGCCCGCGACCTGGAACGTGAACGCCTCGCCCTCTAGCTCGACGGTGACGGCGTCGCCTTTGCGCTGCACGCTGGCCGCGAGAGCGTTGCCGCCGAGGCTGACGCGGGCCTGCGTCATGCCATCCCCCAGTCGCGGCGGGCGCCCTGCGCGACGACGGGCGGGACCGCGGAGTGGCGGGCCAGCGCCGCGAGGCCGCCGGGCATGGCGTCGAGCGCGGCCAGCGCGGCCGCCGACCGCAAGTCCCGCGCGTGGGCGTTGGCCTGCGCGGCCTTCTGCAACTGGTCCTGCAGCGGGTGCTCCTCGAGGAACCGCGTGGAGAGGTCCCCGGCGCGGAAGGCGGGGTTGGCGAAGAGCGCCTGGTGGAACGCCTTGTTGGTGGCGAAACCTTGGATGTGCAGCTCGTCCAAACTTCGAAGCATCCGGTCGCACGCCCCCGCACGGCTCTCGGCGTGGACGAGGAGCTTGAGGACCATCGAGTCGTAGGCGCTCGGCACCGTCCACCCC
>JAIVGU010000255.1 GCA_020201445.1 Halobacteriales archaeon | reverse complement strand
GCCCCCCGCCGCTCGGCGACCGCTACACGGTGTGGAAGCGCGCCTGACGCGATTGGGGGCAGATTTGGGGACGGGCGGCGCTGGCGAGGCCGCTGGACGACAGGCAGGACGGAGGCGGGAGCGCTCCGCAAGGGCTTTGGCCCCCCGAGGGGGTTTGCTGGCTGGAAAGGCCTCCCATGGAGAACGAACGCACCCCTGCCGCCATCGCCCACGTCCTGGGCATCCTCACCCTCTTCGTGGGGCCCCTCGTGATGTACTTCGCCCTCCGGAAACGGGCCAGCCCCTGGCTGCGCGACCACCTCGACGAGGCCGTCAACCACCACATCCTCGTCCTCGCGGCCTTCGTCCTGCTGGTCGTCCTCGCCGTCGTGTTCACCAACTTCGGCCTCGCCGCCGTCTCCCTCCTGCTGGCCGCGCTCGCGCTGCTGGTCTTCTTCGCCAGCGTCCTGCTCAGCATGGTGGCGACGGTGAAGGCGGCGCGCGGGAAGGCGTACCGCTTCCCGCTGGACGTCAAGCTCGTCAAGTGACGGCGAACGGGGTCCTCCGCTTCGATCCCCCTGCGCTCGCTTGGGGCCTCGGCGTGGCCACCCCGGCCAGCGGTGAGGTCGGCATCTCCTCGGCGCGGAGTTGACGCAGGTGTACGCCAACACGTACGGCTCCCGCATCCTCCCCAGCCGCCGCGGCGAGCCCATCCAGGAGGCCATCGCCAAGCGCGACTCCCCGCCCGACGTGGAGGGGACGGAGGGCAAGCCGGGCAAGCAGCCGCAGCGCGCCAGCCGGCCGCAGCGCCCCCACCGCGCCCCCGCCAAGCGGCCCGCGGCCCGCACGGCCCGCAGCAAGTGACCCCATGCCCTGCACCCCTGGTCACGACAAGAAGGGCGCCATCCAGCGCAAGGTCCGCCGCGAGTTGGGCTTTCCCCCCTAAACCACGGATGGCACGGATTCCATGGAGCAGCTTGAATCCGCGCCATCCGCGAAATCCGCGGTTTGGCCGGCGTGGCTTCTCCCCGACGAAACCGCGGATGACGCGGATTCCCGCGGATGAACAAGAATCCGTGGAATCTGTGGTTTAGGGACAAAGCCCGCGAGTTGCCTGCCCTCAAGCGCAAGCTCGGCGCCAAGAAGGGCGCCAGCAAGCGAAGGCTCTCGTCCTGACGCTTCAGGGGGCGGCACGCGGCGGCGGCGCCGGAGGGGTCCAGCGGCGCGGCACCCACACCGCGAACGTTGCGCCGTGGCCCAACCCCTCCGACGCCGCGCTCAGGCGCCCGCCGTGCGCGTCCACGAGCCCCTTGGCCAGGTAGAGGCTGAGCCCCATGCCGGCGAGGACGTCCTGGTCGTGGCCGCGCAGGTGGCGGAAGGGCTGGAACAGCAGCCCCGCCTGCTCCGGCGTGAAGCCACGGCCGGCGTCGCGCACCGTGACGGTGAGGCCCTCCTGGTCGAGGTCCGACTCCAGCGTGACCGGCGCGCCCTTCTCGGAGTAGCG
Organism: Halobacteriales archaeon; assembly: GCA_020201445.1. The sequence goes on along the minus strand of JAIVGU010000255.1, from coordinate 3,385 downwards.
GAACGCGTTGTGCAGGAGGAAGCGCACGACCTGGTCCATGCGGCGGCGGTCCACCTCGACCTCGCCCTCCGCGGCGCGCACGGCCAGCTCCCGGCCCTCCTCGCGGGCCTGCGCCTCGAACGCGGCGGCCAGGCCGCGCAGCCACGCGCCGGCCTCGACGGGCCCGGGCGCCAGGAGCAGTTGCCCGGTCTGCATCTGCGTGGCCAGGACGACGTGGTCGACCAGGACCTGGAGGCGCCCGAGGTTCCGCTCGATGGAGGCGATGGCCTCGGCCTGCTGCGGCGTCGTCGGCCCGAAGCGGCCCTTGCGCAGCAGGTCGAACTTCAGCAGGATGGGCGTCAGCGGCGTGTTCAGCTCGTGCGCCACCGTGTCGATGAGCTGCGTCTTGACCCGGTCCATGGCGGCGAGCTCCGCATAGTAGAGGTTGATGTGGACCGCCTCGTCGCCCCAGCGCTGCACGATCCACACGATGGCGGCCATCGTGCCTACCCACAGGGTGAGGAACCCCGCCGCCAGGGGGCCGGCGCCGGTGGGGTCCTGCTGCAGCAGCAGGGTGGCGAAGAACGCGAGGAACGCCATCGTCAGGGTCCACCCGACGACCGTGAAAAGGACCAGGTTCCCGAACGCCGAGCCCTTGACCTGCTGGTGGAAGCGCACGGTGCGCCACAGCACGAACGCCGCGACGAGGGCCATGCCGGGCCACCCGACGAAGAGGATGGCGGCGCGCAGCGAGTCGGCCGGGCTCACGCACCCACCTTCAGGCGTGGCGCTTAAGATGGTTTGCGGGGAAGGGTCAAGCGGGGGAGGGTGGCGCGCGGCGCCCACGGGTTTCAGTCGAGAGCGCGCTGCGGCGCGCTCTCGGACCCGCTCCGGTCGGCCGAGGCCGACCGGAGCGTCCGCTCGCTTCGCTCGCTGTCCAAGTCATCTTCGACGCTGCGCGTCTCAGATGACTTGGACCTCGTCAATCTGGTGGTGCCGCTTGGCAATGTGACGGATGGAGGAAATATTCCGCCCCCCTTTGCCAATCGCTTTGCCTTTGTCCTTGGCCTCGACCTCGACGATGGCGCGGATCTTGATCTTCATCTCCGGCTGCGCCGACTCGGGGGCGCCGGGCTCGACCGGGGGGGCCACGCCCAAGGTCTCCATGCGGATGGAGGCGACGTCGAACGGCTTGAACAGGTTGCGGATGAAGACCTGCTTGTCCTCGTCCCACTCGACGAACTTGACGTCCTTCTTCAGCAGGTCGCGCATCATCTGGAGGTTCTTGGCCTCCTTGCCGAGGGCTTGGCCGAGGTGGCCCTTCTCGGTGATGAACACGATGCGCTCCCCCTCGTCGATGGCGTCCTTGATGCGGGCGCGCAGGCGCTTCTCGGCCTCTGCGATGAGGCCGATGGTTTCCATGCTGAGGTCGAATTCCGCCATGGCCGTCACTTCGCGAGCTGCAGGACGTCGGACTGCCCGGCGTCCAGCACTGCGAGGGCAGAGATGGAGAAGGGCTTTCCGCATGCGGGCCCCAACTGGGTCCCGACGCCCTCGAAGGCGTAGACGGGCACCCGTTTCTTCTGGGCGGCGGCGCGGATGTCCTCCGCGTTGGGGGCGTTTGTCGCGAGGATGACCAGTTTGGCCTCCCCGCGGTTCATGGCCTTCAGGGTCTGATCGGCTCCGATCAGGACCTTGCCGGTGGCGATGACGGTTCTCAGGCTGCGTTGTACGTCCATGGTCTAGGCCTCCTCTTTCGAGGGCTCAGCGGCCTCGCCGCTGTCGGTGGTCTCCTCCCCCTTCCCCTCGGCGAACTCGGGGCCCGCCGTGCCCTCGAAGGACATGGTGGGGGCCTCGACGACCGCCGGGACCGTGCTCACCGGGGTGGGCATGGTCTTGACGAGCTGGGCGAGCTTCTTGACGTCCATGGCGAGGCGCACGGCGCCCGTGCCAAGGTTGACCGGCTGGCCGACGATGATGTTCTCGGCCACGCCGTTGAGGGGGTCGACCTCGCCGACCATGCCCGCGGTGAGCAGGTGGTCGACGGTGATCTCGAAGGCCGCGCGGGCCAGGATGGAAGACTTCTGCCCGGACACGCCCTGGCGGCCGATGGCCTTCACCTCGCCGTCCGCGGTCATCACGTCGGCGACGAGCATGAGGTGGCGCAGGTCCACCTGGAGACCCTGGCCCTTGAGGGTGCCGCTGGCCTCCTCCATGATGGCGTTGCGCGCCGCCTCGATGCCCAGCTCCTCCTGGATCTGGTTGATGTCGTTGGTCATGACCCGCGAGTGGTCGATGCCCTGGATCTCCAGGATCTCCTTCAGGTTCGAGCCCTCGGTGAACAGGATGTAGCCCTGCTCGGCGTCGTCGCGGCGGATGACCAGGCGGGTGATGCCGTCGATGCCCTTGACCTTGACCTTCTTGAGCTCCTCGACCGCCTTCTGGAGGTTCTTGAAGTTGGCCTCCGACAGCTTGACCAGGATGCGGCTGCCCTTCTTGGCCTCCTTCTCCTCGGTGGCGGTGATGCGGCGCACGCTCTGCACCGCGGCCATGACGTCCTCCGCGGTGATGTCGCGCTCCGCCATCTTGTCGGTGTCGGGGGTGATGCGGATCTCGAGGGTGCCGAGGTCGGGCTCGACGGCCGCGATGTCCTTCAGGCTCGTGATCTCGATCTGGTTGGCGATGCGGGTCGCGGTGGCGCGGTCCGCCTTGACCTCCTTCTTCAGGAACAGGGTCATGGTGGGGGTGCTCGGCGTCCGCCGGGCGTCCACGATCTCGATAAGGCGGGGCAGGCCCAGCGTCACGTTGATCTCCGCCACACCGGCGAAGTGGAAGGTGCGCATGGTCATCTGCGTGCCGGGCTCGCCGATGGACTGGGCGCCGACGATGCCGGCTGCCTCGGTCGCGTCGACGCGGGCGTGGTCGAACTCGATGAGCGCGAGGTCGGCCGCCATCTTGAGCTGGGCGTCCGAGAACTCGCGGTCGAGGCCGCCGTCCACGATCTTGCGGATGATGCGCTGCGGCAGCGTGGCATCCTTCTCCGCCAGGTGCTTGATGACCACCTCGTCCTTCTTGAGCTTGGCCGGGTCGCGGGTCTCCATCCGCACGACGCGGTCCTCGTAGGCGCGGGTGTCCTCGGCGGCCTTGCGCACGGGGCGGCGGGCGGCGGCGGCGCGGGTGCCGGTCTTGAGCTTCAGGATGATGCTCTCGACCTCGTTGCCGGTGAAGCCGGCGTCCATCAGCTCCTTCTTGCCGGCGGCCTTGGCCTTGGTGACCGTGAAGGTCTCGGCGAGGCGGGTGGCGGTGTCCAGGTCGAACCCGTAGGTCTTCTGGAACGACTTGATGGTCTGGGCGTTGGCCATCAGAACGCCTCCCTGCGGTCGGCGTTCTGCAGGCTTGCAGGGGC
>JAIVGU010000254.1 GCA_020201445.1 Halobacteriales archaeon | reverse complement strand
GAAGAGGAGGGCGTCGAGCCAGCGGTGGCGCAGGTCCTCGATCTCCTTCAGCGGGTGGTGCTTCATGGTGGGGTAGCCGTGGTACCAGTAGCCCCAGACGACCGACTTCGGGTAGTCCGCGGGGAGTGCGTCCCAGTAGCGCTGGACGTGGTCGGGGTGGACGTTGTTGTCGATGAAGCCCTGCGTGAGGAGGATGGGGGTGCGGTTGGCGGGGAGGTGGCGCGACAGGTCGCGGTCCACCCACAGTGGCGTGAAGGTGCCGTCGGGGGCGTTGAAGTCCAGCGTGGTCCTGCCGGTGCAGGGCGCCGCCTGCGCGGTGAGGCGGTCGGGGTCGCTGGCGAGGTCGGGCGACAGCTCCACGGCCTGGTAGGCGGCCCCGTTGGCCTGGTCCTCGAAGCGGGCGCCCTGGTACCACTCGTCCTGGTAGTAGCTCACGACCGGGGCGTGCGCGAGGGCGCCGGTCAGGCCAGGCACGGCGGCGTGCGCGACCACCGAGCCCATGCCGGGGTGGCTGACGCCGTCGGTGACGACGCGGCCGTCGCTCCACGGCTGCGCCCGCACCCATGCCGCGAACACCTGGGCGTCGGAGCGGTCGGCGCTGCCGCCGAAGTCGAGGCAGCCGCCGGAGCCGTTGCTGCCGCGCGCGTCCGCCTCGACGTAGGCCGCGCCGGCCAGGACGTAGGGCTGCCACGCCCGGCCCGGGGCGTGCGTGGGGACCGCCGCCGGCACGTCGACGTTCGCCTTGACGAACGCCTCGTAGGGCGTGATCTCCAGCAGCGTCGGGATGCGCGCGCCGGGGGGCAGGCCCTGCGGCAGGTGGACCGTCAGGGTGAGGCGGGTGCCGTCGGGCGCGACCGTGGCGGCGAGCGAGTTGGCGATGCCGGTGAAGCGCGCCTTGGTGAGGTTCGCCGTCCACACGTCGATGGGGATGCGGGCAGGGGGGGCCGAGCCGGGCGTCGCGCCGTCCTGGGCGGGGGCGTGCAGGCAGCCGGAGAGGGCGGCGCCGGAGAGGAGCAGGACCAGGAGGGCGGAACGCATGGTCGCCCAGACGGGGAGCGCTCCATAACCGTTGTGCGGGGTTCCTCGTGCGAGGAACCTGCGGTGCTGGCGCAGCCGGCGCCGCACGGACGCCAACGCAGGGGTTCAGGTGGCCTACCACGAGGATTTGATGGGAAGAAAGGGGAAGGGAACCAAGCCTACCTAGCCCGCCTCGTGGCAGGTGACGGTGCCCCAGGCGCCACCGTAGAAGACGGCGGCGCACTTGAAGCGGAACTCCATGCCTGTGTTGGGGCTGCCCACCCAGCCGGTGCCGGGCGCCAAAGTGTGGATTTCGAGCTCGTCGCCGATGTTGCAGTTGGTCCAGCCAAACACGCCGCCACCCGTCAGTTGGAGAAGCGGCGCGTTGGCGCCTACCGACATGGACATCCCGCCGCACTCCCACCCAACAGAGGGGCGAGGCCCGCCGGGGGTGCAGTAGACGTCGATCCAACTGGTCGTGGCGCCGCCGCCATGGCGGTCTTCCGTGCAGTTGTCCACGGGGTTGCGCAGGACGGTAAGGGTCCCTGTCACGCCGTCCTTGATGAGGGTGATGGTCATGGGGTAGGGGATGCCGGCGGCCTGCGCTGCGGGGAGGGCGACGAGGGTTACCACGAAGGTGGCAACGAGTATTGCGTAGCTTTGTCTCATGGGGTTGTCTCTTGCCCGGAGCCGTCGCGGGGCGCCGAGGCGGACGCGCAGCCTGGTCGCTCGTCTTAACGGTTGGCAGAGAAGGCTCTGCCAGCCGAAGCCAGCCTCTCCTGCAGGAGAACATGTGTATCCGCGCGAGTTGCACGTTGGGCCCCAATGTGTTTTGGGGTTGGTTCGTTTGCGTGGCCGTACCGGCGGCCGGTATGGCCACACTTTGAGTGTGGCAACATCGCCGCACTTGAAGGGCCGCAAAGCCGGCGCTGGCGTTATTCGGCGCAACAGCGGAGACCACAGAAAGCGCGGAAGAACCGGTTTCCGCAGGATTTCGCGCCTTCCGCGGTTCGTGGGGGTGGAGGGTTTACCGGACAGAGGCCGCGGCGCCGGGGTGCCCTTCCAGCCGGTGACGGATGGCGGGCTGCAGGACGATGGCGACGAGGAGGCTGCTGAGGAGGATGCTCAGCAGGATGACGATGGCGGCGAGTTGCGGGAACGCCTCGGTGCCGGCGAGGCCGAAGCGCGTGCCGGGGATGAGGCTCGCCGCCGCCGTCGGCAGGCCGAGCGGGAACATCAGCGTCACCGCCGCGCGGTCCCAGCGCGAGGGGAGCAGGCGACGCGCGGCGAGGCCGACGGCGAGGACGCGGGCGAGGACGATGGCGGCGCAGGAGGCGGCCGCGAACAGCAGGAGGCGCGGCTGGAGCAGGACGCCGGGGTCGAAGGTGGCGCCGAGGCCCACGAAGACGAACGCGCGGATGGCGAGCGCCGCCTGGCGGTGAAAGGTGGGGGGGCCCGCCACGCCGTGCCGGGCGGGGGCGACGGTGCGGGCGTGGCGGGTGTTGCCGAGCACCAGCGCGAAGGCCAGCACCGCGAGGGGCCCCGAGCCGTACAGCGTCTCCGCGACGCCGTAGGTGAGGAAGACGGCGCCGACGGTGGCGAGCGACTCGTGCCCCCGCGCCCACGGGTTGTCCAGCGTCCGCACCCAGAGCGCGCCCGCGAGGACGCCGACGGCGACGGCGACCAGGAAGCTGGCGGACACACGGAACGCCAGCCAGGGCACGCCGCTGCCGCCCTCCTGCGCGAGCACGGCGGAGAGGCTGAAGACGCCGACCACGAGCAGCACGTCGGCCAGCGCGGTCTCCAGGCTGACGAGCGCGGAGGCGCGGCTGCTCACGCCCATGCGCTGGATGAGTGGCAGGACGATGGCGACCCCGGCGCCGCCGAAGCTCAGGCCGAGGAGCGCCGCGAGGGGGAGGGAGAGGCCGAGCAGGAGCCAGGCCGCGAGCGTGGCGAGGGCGCCGCTGGCCGCGAAGGCGAGCAGGGCGACGGCGAGGGCGGGGCCGGCGCCGCGGCGCAGTTCCCTGACGCGGATGTCGAGGCCGCCGTCGAACAGGATGACGAGGACCGCCGCGATGCTGGCCACCGGGGCGAGGGCGCGGAACAGGGCGGCCGGGACGACGTGGAGCGCGGGGCCCGCCAGGATGCCGGCCACGAGCAGGAGCAGGACGTCGGGGACGCGGGTGCGGCGGAAGGCGGCGGCCGCGGCCACCGCGGCGACGGCGACGAGGCCGGTGGTGGCCAGCACCGTGGTCGCGTCAAGCATGGCGTGGCCTGGGAGCATGGGTCCGGGTCACGCTTGCCGCCATGGGCTCAGTAGACCTCGTAGAGGACGGCGAAGCCCTGCCCGCCGCCGACGCACATGGTCTCCATGGCGAGGCCGCCGCCCTGCCGGCCGAGGGCGTTGAGGATGTGGGCGGCGATGCGGGTGCCGCTCGCGCCGAGGGGGTGCCCGAGGGCGATGGCGCCGCCCTCGACGTTCACGATCTCCTCGGGGACGCCGAGTTCGCGGATGCTGGCGAGGACTTGGCTGGCGAACGCCTCGTTGATCTCGAAGCGGTCGAGGTCGGCGATGGAGGCGCCGGTCTGCTTGAGGACCTTGCGGACGGCGGGGATGGGGCCGATGCCCATGACCTCGGGCTCGACGCCCGCCACGGCTGCCCCGAGGATGCGGGCCTTGGGCTCCAGGCTGTGCTCCTCCGCGAACTTGCTGCTGGTGAGGAGGCTCATGGCCGCCCCGTCGCTCATCTGGCTCGCGTTGCCGGCGGTGACGGCCCCGTCCGGCTTGAACGCGGGCTTGAGCGCGGCGGTCGCCTCGTAGGTGGCGCCGGGACGGATGCCCTCGTCCTTGCTGACCCGGACGGGCTTGCCGTCGGGGCCGGGCACGGTGACGGGGACGATCTCGGCGTCGAGGAGGCCCGCCCTCTGCGCGGCCTCGGCGCGGTTGTGGCTCCGAACCCCCCAGCGGTCCATGTCCTCGCGGCTGACCTTGTAGCGGACGGCGACCTCCTCCGCCGTGAGGCCCATGGAGTTGTAGTAGGTCTTGCGGCGGTCCCACATCCGGGGGTTGACGTAGAGCTCCGGGGTCATGCCGACCATCGGGATGAGGCTCATCGTCTCGACGCCGCCCGCCACGATGCAGTCGTTCCAGCCCGCCTCGATGGTGGCGTGCGCCGTCGCCATGGCGTAGGCGCTGCTGGAGCAGAAGCGGTTGATGGTCGCGGCGCCGGAGCTGTCGGGCAGGCCGCCCAGGAGCGCCACTTGGCGGGCGACGTTGTAGCCCTGCGGCCCCTCCGTCATCGCGCAGCCGATGAGCGCGTCCTCCACCCACGTGGCCTCCAGCTTCGTGCGCGCCAGCAGCCCCTCGATGCACCAGGCGCCGAGGTCGTCGCTGCGGGTCTTGGCGAAGGCGCCCTTGAAGGCGCGGCCGATGGGCGTGCGGCAGGCGTCGATGAGGACGGCTTCCGGCTTCACGGGGCGCGCGACCTGCTGCGCGGTTAAACGGTTGCCTCCTTGGGCCCGGGCCTCGCCCCGACTGAACCACGAAGTGCACGAATTCCACGCAAGGCCGCACCCCTTCGTGCGCTGCGTGGGATTCGTGGTTCGTTGGGGTCGCCCGTTGCGGGCATCGTCCTTGCAATGTTCAGAATCGATCAGAGAGCCCAATCCGGGCGCGAGCCTCCTGGTGAAGCGGTCAAGGACACGAACTTTCCGGCCGTGACATGCCGTTCACCGGCAGGTTGGATACGTGAGGAGCCGGAATTTCCGCGAGCCGTTAAGAGAACCTCCCGAATCCCGCGCCGATGGCCGCTCGCGCAGCACTTGGCTGTGGGGATGGCGCGCGCGGCCGTCGGAGACCCAC
>JAIVGU010000065.1 GCA_020201445.1 Halobacteriales archaeon | reverse complement strand
CGCCCTGGTGTTCACGGACAACAACTACCACCAGTACATCCTGTACAACATGGACCAGACCGAGATTGACGTGCTCATCCTGCCGTCCTCCTCGCCCTACGCCCTGCGCGACGTCCAGCTCATGCAGAAGTCGGTCCAGGCCTGGGAGGACGGCATCAACGCCCTCGGCCCCGCCTGGCTCGCCAACGGGCTCAACATCCACGTCTACCGCGTCGGCCTCGACCCCATCCCGCACGCCGCCCTCTGGGACCCCGAAATCGTCGTCGTCCCCGCGGAGTTCGACCCCGTCCTGCTCTTCGGCATCGGCCTGGAGCCCATGGGCTTCCTCGGCTTCCACTACTGCCACGGCGTCCCGCCCCCCTACCCGCTGCTGACGGCGCAGGACTTCACCAAGCTGCCGGGCTTCCACACCCACGAGGGCAGCTCCTGGGGCGTCTTCAAGGCCCCCGCCGACACCAACGCCGCCGGCCGCGGCTGCTCCAACGGCGGCACCACCTGCTTCGCCATCAACACCAACTTCCTGTGGACCCCCGACGCCCAGAACCTGCGCGACATGTACGACCTCAACTCGCACGAGTTCGGCCACTGCCTCGGCATCGGCCACGTCGGCGACGCCGCGGACTTCACGGCCGTCAAGTACCCCAAGGACGACATCATGAGCTACTCCGACGACGGCTGGAACCCCGGCCACGTCCTGTGCGTCTCGACCCTGGACATCCTGGGCCTGAAGCAGGTCTACGGCTGGCTGCTGAACCAGACCGGCTACTCGTCGTCCCCCGCGGACACCTACGTCCAGATGGCGCCCTCCTCGTGGAACACGACCACCTGCTCGGACCCGGTCGCCTCGTACCTGGACTACACCCAGATCACGAACGCGCACCCGGTGATGACCTCGGCGGCGACCGTGGACAGCAGCCTGTTCCCCACCGCGTGCCCGGCGCAACTGGCCACCCTCTGCTGAGGCCCCAAACATATTCCTCCACCCCCTTTTCCTTCTCCCTCCCTCTTCCCTCGTTTCTCGCTGCCCATGCTGCTGGTGGCCGTGCCAACTTTGGGCGCAAACCCCAAGCAGCAAGCCCCGGTCGCCGCGCATGGAGTGGAAGCGGCCGGACCTCGCGGGCAGAGTGGCGCTCGTCACCGGTTCGAGCCGGGGCGTCGGCCGCGGCATCGCCCTCGCGCTCGGCCAGTGCGGCGCGACGGTCTACGTCACCGGACGCTCCTCGGGGACCAACGCCACCGACGGCCTCGCCGGCACGGTCGAGTCGACGGCGCGCGAGGTCACGCAGGCCGGCGGCACGGGCGTCCCCATGGTCTGCGACCACACCCGGGAGGCTGACTTGGAGCGCGTGGTGGCCCGCCTGCGCCGCGACGGCGGCCGCCTCGACCTGCTGGTGAACAACGCCTGGGCCGGCTACGAGCGCTACGGCGAGGCGGGCTTCTCGGCGCCGTTCTGGGAGCAGCCGCTGTGGCGCTGGGACGCCATGTTCGGCAGCGTGCGCGCCCACTTCGCCGCCAGCCGCGCCTGCGTCCCCCTCATGCTGCCGCGCAGGAGCGGTCTCGTCGTCACCGTCGGCTTCGACCCGCGCCGCTTCTACCTCGGCAACGTCCCCTACGACACGGCGAAGGCGGCGAAGGACCGCATGGCCTGGGGCATGGCGCTGGAGCTGCGCGCCCACGGCATCGCCTCCGTCTCCCTGACGCCCGGCTTCGTGCGCACCGAGCGCGTCGAGGCCGTCACCGGCGGCAAGGGCCTCGAGGGAACCCAGTCGCCGTTCTACGCCGGCCGCGCCGTCGCCCACCTCGCTGGCGATTCCAACATTTTGGCGTGGACGGGCCGCAACCTCGACGTGGGCGACCTCGCGCGGCGCTACGGCTTCACCGACGTGGACGGGCGGCAGCCGGAGCCGTTCATGCCTGGGCCGAAGGACCTGCTGTACCACGACAAACCTCTGTGAGACCGGCAAGCAAGTCCCGGTCCCCAAGCGCCATATCGCCGCGCCCAGGTGCCGCCGCCGTGGCCGCCACGGACGCCGCGTTCCGCAACCGCCTCGCGGACGAGCCGAGCCCGTACCTGCGCCAGCACGCCCACAACCCGGTCGACTGGTGGCCGTGGGGCGAGGCCGCCTTCGCCGAGGCGCGGCGGCGTAACGTGCCGGTGTTCCTCTCCATCGGCTACGCGACCTGCCACTGGTGCCACGTCATGGCGCACGAGTCCTTCGAGGACCCGGAGGTGGCGCGGCTGCTCAACGGGGCGTTCGTGTGCGTCAAGGTGGACCGCGAGGAGCGCCCCGACGTGGACGACGTCTACATGGCGGTGTGCCAGCAGACCACGGGCTCCGGCGGGTGGCCGCTGACGGTGCTGCTGACGCCGGACCGGAAGCCGTTCTTCGCGGGCACCTACTTCCCCCGCGAGTCGCGCCACGGCCGCGTCGGGATGCTGGACCTCGTGCCGCGCGTGCAGGAGGCGTGGCGGACCCAGCGCGCGGAACTGGAGCGGCAGGGCGAGCACATCCTCCAGCACGTCCGGGGAGAGGCGCACGGCCACGGCGACGAAGAGATGGACGAGGGGGGATTCCGACTCCCGGCGGCTCCTAGGGAGTTGGGCCTCGACGCGCTGCGGGCCGGCCTGGACGCGCTCGCGCAGCGCTTCGACCCGCTGCACGGCGGCTTCGGGACGGCGCCCAAGTTCCCCAGCCCGCACCACCTGCTGTTCCTGCTCCGCTGGCACCACCGCGAAGGCGACCCGGCGTCGCGGCAGATGGTGGAGGCGCAGTTGGACGCGATGGCGCGCGGCGGCATCCACGACCACCTGGGCGGCGGGGTCCACCGCTACAGCACCGACCGCGAGTGGCGGCTGCCGCACTTCGAGAAGATGCTCTACGACCAGGCGATGCTGGCGCTGGCCTGCACCGAGGCGTTCCAGGCCACGGGCAACGCGGAGCACGCGAAGGTCGCGCGCTCGACGCTCGACTACGTCCTGCGCGACCTCGCCGACCCGGCGGGGGGCTTCCGCTGCGCCGAGGACGCCGACTCCGAGGGCGTCGAGGGGAAGTTCTACGTGTGGACGAAGGAGGAAATCCTCCAGGCCCTCGGCCCCGCCGACGGGGAGAGGTTCTGCGCCGCCTATGGTGTCCGGCCCGACGGCAACTTCCTCGACGAGGCCACGCACCAGAAGACCGGGGCCAACATCCTGCACCTCCGCAAGCCCCTCGCGCCAGGGGAGGAGGCCACCCTCGCCCCGCTGCGCGCCAGGCTGCTCGCCGTCCGCAGCCAGCGTGTCCGGCCACTGCTCGACGACAAGGTGCTGACCGACTGGAACGGCCTCGTCTTGGCGGCCCTCGCCAAGGCCAGCACCGTGCTCAAGGAGCCGCGCTACGGCGAGGCCGCCACCCGCTGCGCCAACTTCCTGCACGCCAGGATGCGCCGCCCCGACGGCCGCCTGCTGCACCGCTGGCACGCGGGCAAGGTGGACGCAACCGCGTTCCTCGACGACCACGCCTACCTCCTGTGGGGCCTGCTGGAGCTCCACGGCGCGACTTTGGAGCCGCAGCGCCTCGTGTGGGCCACGGAGGTCGCGCAGCAACTGCTCGACCGCTTCTCGGCCCCCGACGGCGGCTTCTACGTTTCCCCCAGCGACGGCGAGGACCTGGGCGCGCGGCGGAGGGCCGCCTACGACGGCGCGCTCCCGTCCGGCAACGCCGTGGCGGCGTGGGGCCTGCACCGCCTGGCGCTGCTGACCGGCGACCCGCGCTGGTCCGGCGCCGCCGACAGGACGCTCGCCGCCTACGCCTCACAAGTGCAGCAGGCGCCAGCCGCGTTCACCATGATGCTCGTGGCACTCGACCTCGCGCTGGGGCCGACGCGCGAGCTGGCCATCGCAGGCCATGACGGTGCCGAGGCCCTCCTGTCGGTGGCCCGCGACGCCTACCGGCCCCGCCTGGTCCTCCTGCGCGCCGACGCCGAGACCGCCAAGGCCGCGCCGTGGCTCGCGGAGCACAAGCCGCTCGGCGGGAAGGCGGCAGCCTACCTCTGCGAGGGCCACGCCTGCAAGCGGCCCACCGCGGACCCGGATGAACTGCGCCGGCTGCTGGCCTGAGAACACTCCTTGTTGTTTTGTCCTGCGCGCTGCCAATCCACCGAGGGCACGAGAACTGTCGCCTGCGTGCTTGGCGCCCTCGGCGGATGGCCCGAGTCGAAGCTCACGAGAGTCCACTTGCAGCGAAATCGGTGGATTGGAGGAGGTGTTGAGCCCCCAGAAGACCTCAACCGGCTCAAGCCGACGAGGTGGCTGGCGCCTCGGGCTCGGCGCGCGGCGGGGGCGGGCGGACGCCGTGGCGGCGCGCCATCGCCTTGAGGCGGCGCTCAAGGTCCTTGCGCATCGCACGGTAGGCGTCGAGGCCCAGGCCCTGCGGGTCGAGGACGTTCCAGTGCTCGACATTGGCCTGCCGGCTCCAGGGGCGCGGCAAGGCGTCGCTCATCACGATGACGCGGTCGAACGCCTGCAGGCGGTGGACGTCGAGGGGCTTGGGGCGCCACCCGGAGATGTCGATGCCGACCTCCTGCAGCGCGTGCACCGCCTCGGGCTGGAGCCGCAGCGACGGGAAGGTGCCGGCGGACTCGGCGTGGAAGCCGAGGACCTGGGCGTGCGCCTCGGCGACCTGGCTGCGCGCGGCGTTGCCGACGTCGACGAACAGCAGCCGCATCTGGGTGTGCCGGACGCGGTGGACGCGGCGGCGGCCCGCCCAGAAGCCCACCTGGTCCGGGTCGTCGAGCTTGAGCCAGTGGCGCACCGGCTCCCACACGGCGTCCAGGCGGCCGCGCCACAGGCCGCGCCGGGGGGAGGCGTGCGGCGCCGTGGGGGCGGGCGGCGGCGCGGGCGCGGCGGCCGGGCTGGAGGGGGCGTTTGGGCGGTTCATGCCGTCTCC
>JAIVGU010000253.1 GCA_020201445.1 Halobacteriales archaeon | reverse complement strand
CCGTCCGGCTGGCCACCCGCTGCAGCGTGGGCGCCAACTGCACCATCCTCCCCGGCGTCACCATTGGCGAGGGTGCGGTGGTCGGCGCCGGCTCGGTCGTGACCCGCGACGTCCCGGCGGGGGAGTTCTGGGCGGGCGTCCCGGCGCGGCGCGTGCGCAAGTCGTACTGACGCCACCGAACCGCGAAGCGCGCGAACACGAAGGAAGCGGCTTTCTCCTGATGTTGCGCCTTTCGCGGTTGGAAAGAGGGATGCCACCGAACGCGAACCCACGAACCGCGGAGGTCGCGGAAGGCACGGAACCCAACAATTTTTCCGAAGCACTCTGCGGTTCGCGTCCTTCGTGGTTCGGACGGAGTCTCAGCGGACGTAGCGCTGCGTGAACATCACGAACTTGCCCGCGGCGCCGCTGCTCGCCCAGTGGACCTGGTAGGTGCCGTCGTCGTCGAGGTAGTGGGCGGGCCACCAGTCGCCGTTGCTGTTGCAGGCGACGCAGGCGCTGCCGAAGAGGGTCGCGTGCTGCGCGGCGAGGCGGGTGGTGTCCACGGCGGCGATGAGGCCGCTGGAGGAGGCGAGGGTGATGTTCGCGCCGCCAGGGTCGTCCCCGACGCCGAGCAGGCTCTGCGCCTCGGCGCCGTCGGCGTAGAGGAAGAACGGGAAGTCGCCCATGCTGGCGGGGGGCGCCGCGTAGGCGACGTCGCCGCTGTGCGCCTGCGGGTCCGCCACCTCCACGAGGTCCTGCTGGCCGGTCTCGACCTTGAGCCGGTGTGCCATCGCCATCTGCGGAGGCCGGTCGGTGGCGAGGCGGACGAAGCCGCCCGCGGCGTCCAGGGGGACGAGGACGTCCATGCCGGCCGGGAGGGTGAGGTTGAAGCGGGAGCCGTGGTCCCCCGCCAGGGAGATCCATTGCTGGGGGCGGTCGTCGGGGCCGTACACCATGAGGCCGGCGCTGATGCCGTCGGGGCTGTAGGGGCCCACCACCTCGGCGACCACTGTGGCGTTGGGCTCGACGTGGAGCAGGTAGGGGTCCTGCAGCGCGAGGCCGTTGCCGACGGGGGCGACCTCGACGTGCAGCGTGTAGGGGAGGCCGGCGCCGACGGCCGCGTTGGTGTAGCGGACGCCCACCAGGACCGCGGCGCCCGCGTCGAGGAAGTCCTGCCGGCCCGAGGTGATGAGGGTGAGGACGTCGGAGTGCGGGCCCTCGGCCAAGCTCTCGTCGCCGCCTGGGTTGAACGCCACGCAGCGCCAGGGGACGCAGGCGGCGGCGTCGAGGCCGGCGCGCGCGGCCGGGGTGTTGGTCCAGTTGAGGGTGATGCGGAGGGCGACCAACTGGTCGACCGCCAGCAGGTCGGGGGCCTCCACCCAGTCGAAGAAGCAGCAGCTGTTGATGGCGACCGACGCCCCGAGCGGGACGCCGCCATTGAGGCCGCTGGCCTCGTCGGCGCTGATGGCGCCGGCGTAGTCGTTGCTGAAGCGCGCCCCGCCGGGGTCGGGGGTGGTGTAGTTCCAGAGGCGCTGCGCGTGCTGGGCCGCGCCGCCGCCCGCCGGCTGCATCGTGCCGGTGGCGTCCGCGGGACCGTCCTTCTGCATGCACCCGGCCATTCCGGCCAGGAGGAGGGACAGCAAAGCCGCGACGGTCCACGGGGGGCGCATGCCCGCCAGCCTGGGCATCGGGTCATAGCGTTTCTGGTGCTCTGCTGCAATCCAGCGCGGGGAGCCTACGGGCTCCTGCCTCCCAGTGACGGCCGTCAGCGGCGCCGGGCGGCCGGCGCGCGGCGAGCCGGCATGACGAGGGCGTCGACGGCGCGCTGGATGTCGGCGTGGCTGCGCGGCCGCAGGTCGGCGGGCGCCGCGGAGACGGGGCGGCCGGCCGGCGTCGCGGCGGGCTGCACGGGCGGGGTCGGGGCCACCGGCACGGTCTCCCCCGCGGCGGTCTCCAGGATGGCGGTGCCGCCCTCGCCGACGGCGGCGCCGAGGTTGCGGGTGGAGCGCAGCGGGACTTCCTTGAGGAAGAAGGTGAGCAGCCACGCCACCAGGACGGCGGGGATGGCGTAGAGGAAGATGTGCGCCACGCCGGTGGCGACGTGGGTCTCCAGCGGGACGCGGATGGCGTCGGGCAGGCCGTGGATGAGGCCGGGGTTGCTGCGCAGCGCCCCGAAGGCGACGCGGGGGTCGCCGCCGTTGGCGATGATCTCCGGGACGGCGGCGCGGATCTCGTCGGAGAAGATGACGCCGAAGAGGGCGACGCCGATGACGCTGCCCATGCTGCGCACGAAGTTGTTGGCGGCGGTGCCGATGCCCATCTGGCGCAGGTCGAGGGCGTTCTGGACGGCCAGCACCATGACCTGCATCGTCATGCCGATGCCGGCGCCGAGCAGGAACATCCCCGTGCCGATGGTGAGCTCCGAGGTGTCCGGCGTCAGGAGGGAGAGCATCCCCATTCCGGCGGCGGCGATGGGCAGGCCGGCCAGGGGCCACCACTTGTACTTCCCGGTCTTGCTGATGATGATGCCCGACGCGGCCGAGAGCGGCATGAGGCCCAGCACCATCGGCAGCAGCAGGAAGCCGGACGTGGTGGGCGAGACGCCGGTGGAGATCTGCAGGTAGGTGGGCAGGAAGACGAAGCCGCCGAACATGGCGGCGCCGACGACGAAAGAGACCGCGCTCGCGACGGAGAAGACGGAGTTGCGGAAGAGCCCGAGCGGGAGCAGCGGGGCGCGGCGGCGCGCCTCGACGAGGACGAAGGCCGCCATCAGCAGCACGCCGCCGGCCAGCAGGAGCAGGACCAGCCAGTCGCCCAGGAACGCCGCGACGCCGCCGGGCGCCGCGCCGGGGGCGCTGGAGGCCTCGCCGGCGCCGGGGAGCCAGCGCAGGTTGTAGCAGCCGTCGCCGGTGACGGCCCCGGCGTCGGGGTCGCAGGCGTTGGCCCAGGGGGCCGCGGCGCCGCCCCACACCAGGCCGAGGATGAGCATGGAGGCGCCCGCCATCAGCAGCGCGGCGCCGGCGTAGTCGATGGGCTGGCGCTGGCGGTGGAAGGGCAGCCGCAGCACGATGCCGGTGACGACGAGGGCGGGGATGCCGATGGGGAGGTTGACGTAGAAGATCCAGCGCCAGGGCGCGATGCCGAAGAGGTGGACGTGCTCGACGATGGCGCCGCCCAGCAGGGGGCCGACGACGGAGGAGACCAGGAAGACCGAGCCCATGAGGCCCATGTACTTGCCGCGCTCGCGAGGCGAGAGGATGTCGCCGATGATGGCGAAGGCGAGGCTCATGATGCCGCCCGCGCCGACGCCCTGCAGGCCGCGCCCGACGACGAGCCAGAGCATGTCGGGGGCGAGGCCGATGAGGGCCGAGGAGGCGAGGAACGTGCCGATGGAGATCTGGAACATCACCTTGCGGCCGTAGATGTCGGAGAGCTTGCCCCACAGCAGGATGGTCACCGTGGAGGTGAGGAGGTAGGAGGTGACGACCCAGGTGATCTTGTCGATGCCGCCCAGGTCGGCGGCGATGGTGGGCAGCGCGGCCGACACGATGGTCTGGTCGAGCGCCGCGAGGAACATCCCCAGCATGAGGCCGGAGAAGACGAGGAGGATCTGGCGGTGGGTCAGGTGCGCCTTCGGCTGTGCGTTGGCCTGCGACGGGTCGAAGGTGGGCAGGTCGCTCACGCCACCACCTCCGCGGCGAGGATGGGCTGCAGGTCGCGCAGGGCGGCGACGATGCTGGCCTGGGAGCGGGCGGGCAGGGCGGCGAGGCGCTGCGCCAGGCCCTCCTCCAGTTGGGCGCGGAAGCCGGCCACCAGCTTCGCCCCCGAGGGGGTGGTGGCGAGGCTGAGGCGGCGGCGGTCGCTGGCGTCGGCGGAGCGGGCGACGAGGCCGCGCTCCACGAGGCCGTCGACCAGCTTGGAGAGCGCCGGCGGGGAGACGCCGAGGTCCTCCGCGATGTCGCCGAGGCCGCGGTCGGTCTCCTTGGCGAGGAGGTTGAGGAAGCGGAACTGCGGCATCGAGAGGTCGCCGGGGCGGCGGCTGCGCAGCTCGGCCTTGAGGTAGCAGAGGAAGTTGAGGCCGGTGTCGACGGCGAGGCGGGCGGCGGCGTGGGAGGGGTCCGCGCTCATTTCGTTAACCGGCTCAATAATTTCTCTAGTTAAGGGTTTGGGCGCTGCACCGCAACCACCGAACCGCGGCCTTCGCGGTCAGGCGGGCGGTCAGGTGGAAGGAAGGTCACGGTGAACCTTCACATCCCCCGCCTTGCGCGACATGGGCCCGCTGCCGTTCGCGTCCTCGGCGTAGGGGGTGAGGTCCGCCAGCAGCCGCGCCACGTCGATGCCCCACCTCCCCGCCGCGTGGGGCCGCAGCCGCAGCGTCACGTTGGCCCAGTGGTTCTGCACCCCGCGCCGCACCCCCTTGCCGTACTGCACCAGCATCGCGGCGGCCATGATGAGGCCCTGCACGAACAGCTTGTCCTCCCCCTCCAGGCCCATCCAGAGCGGCTCCCACGCCTCGTGCGCGTGCCAGGGTTCGCCGTGGTTGAACAGCCGCCGCCCCTCCTCCAGCGCCGGGTGCGCCGCCGGGTCCGGGATGGGGGCGGCATTGCGGTTGCGGCTCGTGTTGAGCGGGCCGGTCACGCCTGGCGGAGCGGGGGCGCGGGCTTCAGGCTTGGGTCGTCGTCAGACGCGCCGAACCAACCCACGGATCCCAAGAGGACGTGTCGTTGCAATGGTTCTCGGCAAAAACCGCGGATGACGCGGATTGAGGTGTGTCCTTCTGCTCGGCCTTCTTCCACGGCTTCGGCTTGACGGGCGAGCCGCACACCGTGCACTCGTCCCCCTTGGGCATCGCCTCGAACCAGCGGCCGCAGCCGGTGCAGCGGGGCTTGAAGTCGAGCGCCGCTGCGATGCCGTTGGTGTTGACCGTTCGGGTGGCGATGGCGAGCCGCTTGGCGACGTCGAGCAGCGTGAAGTCGTCGGTGATGAGGTGGCCGTTCAGCTCCAGGGCGAGGGCGGCCAGGGTGACGTCGGCGCGGCTGAGGCGCGTCAGGTTGCCGGCGGCCTGCGCCGCATCCTCCACCCGGATCACGTCGTCGGGGTCGGCGGCGCGCACCTGGAGGCCCACGCTGATCCAGTCCTCGTAGCGCCGCGCGTCGCGCCCCCCGGGGGAGATCTCCGCGGCCGCCTCGGGCGTGGTGGCCCAGCGGCCGTCGCGGGGCGGGTCCTTGCCGCCCAGCAGGAGCGAGGTGTCCAGGATGTACCACGAGGGCACAGGGGGCGACGGGGAATGGAGCACATGAGGGTAACGGAGGCGTCATACAAAAGCGGTGAACCTCTCCGGGATGCGGACTTCAGGTGTCCTGCATGGCTGGTTCGTCCCCACTAATCCACAGATTTCGCTGATTCCACATTGTCGTGGCTTCCCCGGGAGACCTCCTCGTGCTCTGTGCAATCCGCACAATCTGCGGATTGGGGGTGCGAAGCCAACCAGAAAAGCCTGTGCGCGTCCTGACGGCCCTGCCCGCCGGCCCAATCCTTCTAAGAGTCGTTGCGTTCGCCGCCGCGTGGCCAGGAAGGCGAGCAAAGGCGCGCGCAAGACCGCGAAGGCAACTCCCCGCCGGGCCGCGAAGGCAGCGAAGCCCAAGGGCAAGCCCGCCGCGAAGCCCAAGCCCTCGCCTGCCCCCAAGGGCGTGAAGGTCGCGCGCCCCCGCGTCCACGAGCCCGCGCCTCTGCCGGTGAAGGGCGACGAGTTCGTGGTGGAGCTCGACCACGGCAGCAAGCGCACCCCGGTCGATGCCATCACCGGCCGCCCAGTGCCCGCCGCCCCCGCGCCCGCCACGAAGGGCATGACCTATGCGCAGACCGGCGTCGACATCCACCGCGAGGACAAGGCCGTCGAGGCGCTCGCCGGGATGGTCAGCTTCCACCGCACCGGCTTCGGCGCGCCGATGGGGAAGATCGGCCACTTCGCCGGTCTCGTTGACTTCGGCGCCGAGGACGCCCTCGTGCTCTGCACCGACGGCGTGGGCAGCAAGGTGGAGGTCGCCAACGCCCTGCGCAAGTGGGACACGGTCGGCATCGACTGCATGGCCATGAACGTCAACGACGCCCTCTGCGTCGGCGCCGAGCCGCTCGCGTTCGTCGACTACCTCGCCGTGCAGGACCCCGACCCCGAATTGACCAGGCAGGTCGGCGCCGGCCTCAACGAGGGCGCCCGCCAGGCCAACTGCTCCCTCATCGGCGGCGAGACCGCCAGCCTCCCCGGCATCATCAAGGGCTTCGACCTCGCCGGCACCTGCCTCGCCCACGTCAAGAAGGCGAGCATCGTCGACGGCAGCCGCATCCAGCCCGGCGACGCTCTCATCGGCCTCGCCTCCACCGGCATCCACTCCAACGGCTACAGCCTCGCCCGCCGCGCCTTCGAGTCCGCCGGCCACGCCTACACCGACCCC
>JAIVGU010000252.1 GCA_020201445.1 Halobacteriales archaeon | reverse complement strand
GACCGTGCCCTTGACCTGGGCGGTGGGGCCGCTGGAGGCCATGTAGACCGACCACACCCCCTCCGCCGGCGCCTGGATGGTGAGGGTGAGCGGACTGGGGCCCTCCACCGAGGCGACGGGCGTGGAGCCGAAGGCGTCCGCCCCGGGGGCGTAGGCCGCGAGGTGGAGGGCACACGTCGGGCTGTCGCAGGTCCATTTGGCCTCCAGGCGCATCTCGCGCAGCCCGGCTGGCACGGTGAACCCCTCCGCCGGGGTGGCGCCCGCCTCCGCGTCGAGCGGCTTGGCCGGGGCGCCCGCCGCGGCGAGCCAGCTGAACGACAGCGTCTCGTTGAGGGACGGCGCAGCCCCGCCTGCGGGGATGGGCGGGCTCGGGCCGGGGTCCGCCGGCACGGCGGGCTCGCCGACGCAGCCGGCAAGCAGGGCGGCGAGGGTCAGGGCGAAGGCGCGCATCCGCGAAACGACCCCGGCGGCGGCACTTAAGCTCCCTGGCTGTGTCCGCAAAGAGTTCACGGGGCGCTGCGGCGCGGCCAGAACAGCGCGACCGCGGCGACCGCGATGCCGGCGGCCCCGGCCAGGGCGCCCGCCAGGACGCTGGGCTGCAGCAGGGCGCCGAGCCCGGAGAGGGTGACGGTGTGGGTGCTCCAGTGCGGGACGCTCACCAGCACCTGCAGCCCGTCGGCGTCGGCCACGACCCAGTACTCGGGGCGGCCGCCGTCGTCGGTGGGGTCGAGGACGTCGGCGAGGCTGCCGGCGCGGGCGAAGACCGCCTCGGTGCGGCTGCCGTCGGCGTGGTCGTCGTAGTAGTGCAGGTCGAGCCGGTCCGCCGTCGCGTTGCCCAGCAGGGCCGGGTCGACGTGCAGGACGACGGTGCGGCCCTCGGTCAGGTTGGCGGAGAGCTGCACCGCGATGGGCGCGTCCGCCGCGGCGGTGTCGGGCAGGCGCACCTGGACCGCCAGGTCGTCGTAGGCCAGCACCTGCACGGCCCGGGAGGCGTTGGCGGGGTGGCGCTCCAGCGCGACCTCGGCGCCCAGGTGGCGGGACTCGACGGCGGCGCGCAGCTTGGAGCGCAGCTCGCCGCTGCCGGGCCCCTCGCCCTCGAAGGGGTCGCTGCGGGCGACGTGGAAGCTGAAGAAGCCGGTGAGGGTGACGTTGCGGCCGCTCCAGGCGGCGGCGTCGGCGACCAGGAGGCCGTCGCGGCCGTCGGGGTAGTGGATGCGGGCGGCGTGGCCGCGCTCGCCGGTGGCGACCTGCACGCCGGCGGGGAAGCCCAGCAGGACGCCGCCGTCCGCGCCCTTGAACTCGACGAGGCCGACGGGGTTGTCGTGCAGGCGCAGCCGGGTGTCGGCGTCGCCCACCACGAGGGCATCGCCCCTGCGCTCGGTCGCCAGGCGGCCGTCGCTGCCCGGGTCGAGGACGAGGCGGTCGAGGGTCACGCGGCCGTCGACCTTGAAGCCGGAGAGCTGGCGCGGGGAGTCGGTGGAGAACTCGATGTGCTCCAGGCGGTCCACCTTGCCCGCGCGGGGGTCGGGGCGGCCGGGCTTGGAGGAGGTGTCGCGCGCGGCGGCGGCGCAGCGGGCGTCGTCCGCGTGCTCGCGGCAGTAGGCCGCCTTGCACGCCTCGGGGTCCTTCGCGCGGGCGCAGTCGGGGGGCGCGGTCCCGTTGGGGCCAGCGCCAGAGGAGCCGTCGGGGGAGGCGGGGTCGTCCCCACCGTCGGCCGCGGCGGCGAAACCGCCCAGCGCCAGGAAGGCGGCCAGCGCCAGGGCGGGGACGGTCCGGGGCATCATCGGCCTGCACTCCCCCTCCCGCCCTTATAACCCCGTTCGGACGGGTCTCAAACGGTCCTCCTGGAGCTTAAGAGCGGCGAGGGAGGCATCAGGCTTCGCCGGGGGTGGAGGAGTCACCGATGGCGGGGCATGGGCAATCGCCACCGCCAACCTCGTCCACGGCAGGGAAAGCGCCTGCGGACCGCCCATCGCCCCGCCCCACTCCTCTTATATCGTGTCTCTGTGGCGCGACCTGCCTTGGCGACGATCGCGGACCAGATCAAGGAGATCGAGGCCGAGATCTTCAAGACCCAGAAGAACAAGGCCACCGAGTTCCACATCGGCAAGCTGAAGGCCAAGATCGCCGCGCTGCGGGCGCAGCAGGAGAAGCAGGCCTCGATGGGCGGGGGCGGCGGCCTCTCGTTCGCGGTCAAGAAGTCCGGCAACGCCACCGTGGGCCTCGTCGGGCTGCCCAGCGTCGGCAAGTCGACCATCCTGAACGCCCTCACCGGGCAGGAGACCTCGGCGATGGCGGCGTACGAGTTCACGACGCTCACGGTCATCCCCGGGATGGTGCACCACCGCGGCGCCGACATCCAGGTGCTCGACATGCCCGGCATCATCGCCGGCGCCCACCTCAACAAGGGGCGGGGCCGCGAGGTCATCGCCGCGGCGCGCAACTCCGACATGATCCTGGTCACGCTGGACTGCAGCAAGGCGCACCAGCACCTGCCCATCGTCCTGCGCGAGCTGGAGCAGTCCGCCATCCGCCTCAACCGCCGGCCCAAGGACATCGCCGTCTACTACACCGAGCGCGGCGGCGTGGACGTGCAGATCACCAAGAGGCAGACGCACCTCACGGCGGAGGAGATCGCCGACCTCATCAAGCAGTTCAAGGTCAACAACGCCAACGTCGTGGTGCGCGACGACGTCACGGCGGACGACATCGTCGACCACATGGCGGGCAACCGCGTCTACATCTCCGCCGTGGCGCTCGTCAACAAGGTCGACCTGGCGGGCGAGGCGAAGTACAAGGAGATCGAGGCGTGGCTGGCGGACCAGGGCTTCCCCGCCATCCCGCTCGCCGCCGCCAAGGGCTGGGGCATCGACCGCGCCAAGGACTTCATCTTCGACAACCTGCACTTCATGCGGGTCTACCTCAAGCCGCGCGGCGGCGAGGCGGACCTGGTGGAGCCCCTCATCGTCAAGTCCGACACCGACGTGGGCCAGGTGTGCGACATCCTCCACCGCGAGTTCCGCAAGAAGTTCCGCTACGCCAACGTGTGGGGGACGAGCGCGAAGTTCCCCGGCCAGACCGTCGGCATCGAGCACAGGCTGAAGGACGGCGACGTCCTCACCATCGTGACGCGGATGGGTTAGCGGCGATGGACGCTCCCGGCCCCGACCGGCTCTGGACCCTTGCCGAGGCGAACGCGGCGCTGCCCCAGGTCCGCACCCTGCTGGCCGAGGCCCGGAAGCGGCTCGGCGCCGTCCGCGACGCCGAGGCCCAGCTGCGCGACCTGCGCAGAGCCTACTGCACGCGCAGGGTGACGGCCATCTCCTTGCCGCCGAGCCTGACCTCGACCGTGCCGTGCGCCTCGTAGTGCACGACCTGGCCCTCCTTCGTCACGTTGGTGTCGACGGTGAGCTGGTAGGTGCCCGGGGTGAGGCTCAGCAGGGCGACGCCGGTGCTGTTGGTGGCGCCGCTCTGGCGGCCCGCGCCGCTGGCGTCCACCGGGATGTTGGGCAGGGGGCTGCCGCCGGCGTCCAGGACCGTCACCTTGACGGTGCTGGGCAGGACGGCCATCGGCACGTCCGCCGTGGTGCCCTGGCCGCTGGTCACCGTGACGCTCTGCGAGGCGGGGCTGTAGCCCTCCAGGCTGGCGGTCAGGGTGTAGCTGCCGGCCTGGACGCCGCTGATGCCGTAGGTGCCGGTCTTGGGGTCGCTCTTCGCGGTCTTGCCGGCGACCTGGACGGTGGCGTTGCCGAGGGCGGTGTCGTTGGCGCCGAACTTGCCGTCGGCGTCGCGGTCGACGAAGACGTGCCCGAGCAGGCCGCCGCGGGAGACCGTGACGGTGACGTCGCCGACCTGGGCGCCGCTGCGCGCCTGCTCCTGGGTGAACTGGAGGCTGGTGCGGTTCTCGCGGTGCACGATGGCGCCGTCGGCCGACTTGACGACGAGCTGCACGTCGTTGCCCTGCGCGAAGGGCGCCACGGCGGTGAACTTGCCGTCGGCGCCGGTGGGGGCGCCGCCGCCGTGGGTCGCCTTGCCGGCGTCCTCGAAGGCCACGCTGTAGCCCGCCAGGGGCTCGCCGGCGTCGTCCTTGAGGGTGCCGGTGACGGTGACGCCGCGGTAGTACTGCAGCAGCGCCACGTCGCGCAGCTTGAAGCCGGCGGTGGTGTTGGCGAGCGTCTCCTGCACCACGCGCCAGTGGTTGAGGCCGTCGCCGGCGGGGACGTTGTCCACCAGACCGCCGAAGGCGCGCGCGAAGAGGGTGCTGTAGAACTTGCCGGTGACCGTCATCTGCTCGGTGCCGAACAGCGAGATGCCGGAGGAGGGGGGGTAGCCCTGCAGCGGGGTGCGGCCCTGCGGGAAGGCGTAGCCCTGCGACTCGACCCAGACCTGGCCCGACGCGTCGGTGTAGGTCGGCTTGGGCAGCTCGTAGGAGTTGCCGGCGGCGTCCACCCCGTAGCGGTGCAGGGTGAGGGTGGTGGTGCCGCTGCGGAACTGCACCTGGAGGTAGTCGTCGGGGTTCTTGTTGGCGAGGAACACCGGGGCGTAGAAGATGCTCTGGCGCTCGATCTGGCCCGGGGTGTTGGGGTCGTCGTAGGGGAACATGCGCGAGTCGACGCCCATGTAGCCGACGCAGGTGCTGGTCAGGTCGCACACCTTGTCGTAGAGGGCGAAGATGGCGTCGCCCTGGACCGCCGCGGCGAACCCGTCGTACAGCGGGTCGTAGGCGCCGCCCCACGGGAGCTTGGTCAGGTTGGGGTGGTTGGCCTGCAGGTAGTCGGCCACGGGGCCGGAGAAGTGGCGGTTGTTCAGCCAGTAGTCGCCGTTGAGCAGGTGGATGGTCAGCCAGGACATCGCCTCCTCCTCCGAGTCGGAGGCGAGGAAGCGGCCGGCCAGCTCGTAGTGGGACTGGAAGGGGTCGGCGACCGTCGGGTGGTCGCCCAGGCCGACGGCCCAGTGGCCGTAGTCCCACCAGGCGATGAAGCCGGGCTTCTGCTCGATGGGCTTGCCGGGGTCCTGCTGCGCCAGGTAGGCCATGCTGGGGAGCCAGCCGTTGGACTTCAGCTCGAAGTCGATGCCGAAGGCGCCGAAGCGGTTGACCTCCTTGCTGCTGGTCGGGTGGAGGAAGTCGTGCCGCTGCTCAAAGTCGGTGCTCATCCCGGCGTCGACGCCGGTCCAGACGTTGGGCAGGACGAGGAAGAGGGCGACCAGCGTGGCGCCGGCCACCGTCTTCCAGGACAGCGACTTGAGGCTGCGCGACATGAGGCCGGTGCCGTGCCCGGCGCGGAAGCGGCGGCGCACGTCCTGGCCGCCGATGCGATCGAGGATGCGCATGATGGCGTAGCCGATGAGGATGCTCATCACCGGCGCCGCGTTCATCAGGAAGCGGCTGGCCGCGAAGGTCATGAAGAGGGCGACGACGGCCCAGGAGGCCACGAGCATGCTCGTCGGCTCGCCCTTGTAGGCGCCCTTGGCGGCGCGGCCGAAGCCCCAGAACGCGACGAGGAAGGCGAAGAAGCCGAAGTTGGCCGCCACCTCCCCGAGCCGGGGCCGCTGCGCCTCGGCGATGGTGCCGTAGAGCTTGCTCTGGCTGAAGTAGCCCAGGCCGGAGAAGATGCTGTGGCCGATGTCGGGGAACACCACCACGAGCAGCAGCAGGCCCACCAGGCCGGCCAGCAGCAGGGCGGGGAACACCAGGATGCTGGGCAGGTCGCGGGTCGGCACCAGGATGATGCCGGCGGCCAGCATGCCGTACAGGACGTAGAGGCTCGGCACCACGGTGGTGCCCATGAAGCCGGGGAAGTGCTGGTAGACCAGCAGCCAGGGCAGCAGGACGGCGACGGCGGCCGCGGTGGTGTAGACCAGGAAGATGGCGGTGGCGTCGCGGTTGCGCAGGTGGCTCACGACGAGCTGGAAGCCGAGGCCGACCGCCATGATGGCGAGGGCGTAGGGGTAGCCCTTCCAGGTGTCGGCGCAGGCGGTGAGGGCGAGGCCGGCCAGGGTGGCGTAGGCGAGCGAGGTGCGGTTGCTGCGCACGGTCTCGCGCAGCCCCTTGCGGATGGCGGGGCCGTTGCGCCAGGACGCGACGAGGTCGCGGGTGTCGATGGTCTTGAAGGCGCGGACCAGGAACGCGATGGCGAGGACGATGAAGAAGAGGGCGATGGCCTCGTGGCGGGGGTAGCCCCAGGCGGTGCGCTGGATGTGCGGCGCCGAGATGGCCATGAAGAAGGCGCCCCACAGGCCGGCCTTGCGCCCGAAGACGTCGCGGCCGATCATGTAGACGGGGATGACGGTCAGGGCGGCCCAGAAGGCGACCATGACGTTGAGGGCGGTGCCGATGGGGTCGGCGGCGCCGGCGTGCTGGAGGGCGGCGGCCAGGGGCAGCGTCGTCCAGTCGTAGAGCGGCGGGTTGGGGTTGGCGCGCCCCTCGGGGTAGTTGACGGCCTGGTCGTAGTCCAGGTTCTTGCCGGTGCGCAGGGTGTGGTCGATGGAGTGCCAGTCGTAGTACGGGTCGTTGCCCGTGAAGAGCTGGCGGTCGCCGCTGGCGTCGAAGCCGGCATCGACGTTGAAGACCGTGCGCAGCGTGAAGGCGAGGGCGACGAAGGCGGCGAGCCACAGGGCCGTGCGCAGGGCGGTCTTGGAGCGGGTGGAGGTCTGGACGCCGTCGGCCATTGGGGTCACCTGATGCGTTGGCATCAGCCGGATGGGCCGCGCCAAGTGGGGCGCCCTATTAACCCTTCTAAGGAGAGTGCTGCGTTCGGCAGCCGGGGGCTGGCGGCCGGAAGGCCAGGAGACCACGTTTCCACGGGAGTTGGACAGGGCGTACCCGAGGTCGCCGCCCTCGAATGAAATCGAAACCGTCGCCGCCAGGGGAGGGTTGCCCCGACGTAGGGCGGTTAACGTTCCATGCCGGGCGCCCGCTCTTGCAACGTGTAGGCGAGAATCGGTGCGGCCATGAACGAGTCCTTGATTTGGAAGCCGACGCGTCCGGGCGGCATGTCCGCAACGACGACGCAATAGGCCGGTTGGCGGACGGATGTCTGCCGCCCGGACTCCGCCACGGTGGTCCCGTTGTGGAGCAAGAAAGCGGTGCAAGTCGAAGCGAGCCGGGGGTCTTGCACGACGAAAAGCTCGGCGTGGCTGGGCGTTCCGGTGGGATGCTCCGCCAACGCGTCCTTGACCGCGACGGCCGGGCCGAGCCCTGCGGCCGCGAACGTGCCCCTGAAGCTCTCAAGGTTGGAGCCGCAGCGGAACCAGAACGGGACTGTCCGGTTCAGGCGGAGGGTGCCGTCGGTGGTCAGGTTGATGACTCCGGTGAGCGGGGCGGCACCTCCCGGGTCGCTTGAAAGGTAGGCGGTCTCCATCACCAAGCGCTCGCCTCCCCGGAAGCTGCCCTCGGCTTCGAGAGTGTCGTTCACGGGGGTTCCGGGGCTCTCGGCTCGCGTCATGTTGGCGACAAAGGGCTCGGAGCCTCGGGCGAGAATCAGCGCGTGGCCCCGTGAGTAGGCCAATGTCCGGCCCACAAGGGGTTGGATGGGACCATCGCCCTTGGCCCCCAAGGAGATGAAACCGCAGGCCCAGCCTTCCTGGTCGGGGCTTGCGTCGTCGGAGGACGCGTAGCGCAGGGTGAGATTGCCCCCTTTCACTACGTCGTAGACATACTGAAGTCCCATGCCCCAGGGCGCTTGAGGGTCTGGCAGGGTGACCTGGGCAGCGCCCACCCCGGGCGGTTCGGGCTGAAGGGCGACGGGAGGGGGCGCTTGACCTAGACAGCCCGCGAGCAATGCGAGCAGAACCAATGCCAGGCAATGGTGTCCGGTCATGGACGTTCCGAACCAGAAGGGGGGAGTGGAAAAGGCGTCCGGCTGCCGTTCTAGCAGGGGACCAAGCAGGCCGTTCCGTAGGA
Source organism: Halobacteriales archaeon (assembly GCA_020201445.1). The sequence goes on along the minus strand of JAIVGU010000252.1, from coordinate 336 downwards.
ACGCACTTCAAGGACGGGGACGGGCGTCTGGACGATGCTCATGCCAATCGGCATCCCACCGACGCTCCAGGCCGCGCTTGTGAGGAGGGCGAACACGCAGTTTGGCGAGATTCCAATCTTGCCCTCCATCGGGATGGTGGCAAACGTCCATGCGTCCCGTGCGACGGGGCGGCTCGACTCCTTGCCGAAGAGGGTCTTGGCAAGGCTGTCCAAGGGGGAGCCTGCGGTGCCTTCGACCAGGGAGTCCTTGTAATCGTCGAATTCGCCGACGACATCGACGTGCTGGTTGTAGACGGTCACGTAGCTTGAGAGCTGGCTGTTCAGGACGTTGTAAGG
>JAIVGU010000251.1 GCA_020201445.1 Halobacteriales archaeon | reverse complement strand
TGGTAGTAGGGGCCGAAGCGGCCGTCCAGGACGAAGACGCGCTGGCCGGTCTCGGGGTCCTCGCCGATGGCTTGCGGGCCCTCGGCCTTCTGCTTGAGGAGGCGCTCGACGGTGGCCTCGTCGAGCTCGTCGGGGGTGACGGCCTCGGGGAGGCTGGCGCTGAGGCGCTCGCCGTTGCGCTCGACCTCGATGTAGGGGCCGAAGCGGCCAATCTTGACCTTGGCGGGGAGGCCCGTCAATTCGACCTCGCGGCCTTCGCCGGGGGGGATGCTGTCGAGGCGTTCCTTGATCTGGGCCTGCAGGCCGTCGGGGCCGAGGAAGAAGTCGCGCAGGAAGGGGACCCACTCGGCCTGGCCGGCGGCGATGAGGTCGAGGGTCTCCTCCATCTCGGCGGTGAAGGCGAGGTCGACGAGGCGGGGGAAGTGCTTCTCGAGGAGGCCGACGACGGCGAAGGCGGTGAAGGTGGGGACGAGGGCCTTGCCCTTGGCGGCGACGTAGCCGCGGTTCTGGATGGTCTCGAGGATGGCGGCGTAGGTGCTGGGGCGGCCGATGCGCTCCTCGACGAGGGCCTTGACGAGGCTGGCCTCGGTGTAGCGGGCGGGGGGCTTGGTCTCGTGGCCCTCGGCGGTGACCTTGGCGCAGTCGGGGCGGTCGCCCTTGGCGAGCTTGGGCAGGCTGCCTTCCTCGTCCTCCGTGGTGCCGTAGGCGGCGCGGTGGCCGGCGAAGTCGACGCGCTTGCCGGTGGCGGTGAAGGTGGTGTCGAGGGCGGCGAGGGTGACGGTGGTGGCGGTGAAACGCTCGTTGGCCATCTGGCTGGCGAGGGTGCGCTGCCAGATGAGGCGGTAGAGGTTGAGGTCGGTGCCGGCGAGGCCGGTGCGGTCGGGGTGCTGGAAGTCGGCGCCGGCGGGGCGGATGGCCTCGTGGGCCTCCTGGGCGCCCTTCTGCTGCTTGCCGGCGTAGGTGCGGGGGCTGCCGTGGAGGTAGGGGGCGCCGAACTCGGCCTTGACCGCCTCCTGGGCGCCCTTGATGCCCTCCTCGCTGAGGCTGGTCGAGTCGGTGCGCATGTAGGTGATGAAACCGTTCTCGAAGAGGCGCTGGGCGGCCTGCATGGCCTGCTTGGCGGAGAGGTTGAGGCGGTTGTTGGCCTCCTGCTGGAGGGTGGAGGTGACGAAAGGGGGCTCGGGGCTCGACTGACGCTGCTGCTCCGTGACCTCGGTGACGGTCCAGGCGGTCTTGGCGAGGTCGCGCTCCAGCTTCCGTGCCGCGGCCTCGTCGAGCAGGAGCAGGTCCTTGCCCGCGGTGAGCTTGCCGGTCTCCTTGTCGAAGTCCTTGCCGGTGGCGATGCGCTTGCCGGCGACGGCGACGAGGCGGGCCTGGAAGGGGGCGCCTTTCTCGAGGTCGGCGGTGAGGCCCCAGTAGGTGGCGGCGCGGAAGGCGCGGCGCTCGCGTTCGCGCAGGACGACGAGGCGGACGGCGACGGACTGGACGCGGCCGGCGGAGAGGCCGCCGCCGACCTTCTTCCACAGCAGCGGGGAGAGGGCGTAGCCGTAGAGGCGGTCGAGGATGCGGCGGGTCTCTTGGGCCTGGACGAGGTTGAGGTCGAGGGCGCGGGGGTTGGCGAGGGCCTTGAGGACGGCGTCCTTGGTGATCTCGTTGAAGACCATGCGGCGGACGGGGACCTTGGGCTTGAGGGCCTCGACGAGGTGCCAGGAGATGCTCTCGCCCTCGCGGTCCTCATCCGTGGCCAGGAACAGCTCGTCGGCCTGCTTCAGCTCGGCGCGCAGGTCGCGCAGGACCTTCTCCTTGCCGGGGATGGTGACGTAGTAGGGCTTGAAGTCGTGGTCGACGTCGACGCCGTAGTCGGCCCAGGGCTGGCCGCGGATCTCGGCGGGGATGAGGGCCTTGCTGGTGGGCAGGTCGCGGATGTGGCCGACGCAGGAGTCGACGGTGTAGCCCTTGGGGAGGTAGCCCTGGATCTTCTTGCTCTTCGTCGGCGATTCCACGATGACGAGTTTGGGCATCCTGGGCTCGGGTCGGCCGACGACGGGCGTGGCGGAAAAGCCTTCGCGTGGGTGGCTGGACGCCTCACCCCCCGTAGGGGGGTGCGCCCGTCTGCGGGGTCGCGGAGGGCCTGCGAACCGGGGCGAAAACGCCGCTCGGTCCGCTCTGCCGAACGTGCCTGGGGATGCTGCGTGCCAAGGTCGGCGGCTTCTTCCGCCCGCGCCCGCTCGCCATCGTGTGCCTGCCGCCCACTGCCCGCAGTGCGCCGCCTACGAGGGGCGTGTCATGGGGCGCGCGCCCGGCGAGACGCTGCCCGCCGACGTGGTGCCGTGCGCCGCCTTCGCCATGTCCGATGGTTTCCGCGACTGGGCTGTTGCGCAGATGCGCAAGGAGGTCGGCGCGCAGATCTCGGGCGCGGGCCTCGACCGCATGGCGATGGTGAAGGCCCCAGGCCGCCCGCCAGCGGGGCTGGAGCCGGAGCGCTAGCCCAGCAGCTTGACGAGCAGGTAGAGGCCGAACATCCCGAGGGCCACGTAGAGGGCGAGGCGGGCCATGCTGACCTTCCTGGGCGGCATCCGTGTCTCCACGGTCGCCTCGTGCTCGATGGGCTTGGGGGGCGGCAGCGGCGGGCGCGGGCCGGTGGGCGCGGCGTCCGTGGAGTCGAGCCAGGAGAACTTCCCCGGGCCGGGGCGGGGAGTGGGCGGCTCCGGCATCTCGGTGGGGTGCCAGGCTGCGGGCGCCGGCTCCTCCTTCACCACCTGCTCGACCTCCAGCAGGCCGGGGGGGCCGTCGGCGGGGCCGGCGCGGCCGGACGCGGGCCACGGGTGCGCCGCGAGGTCCTTCTCCAGCGGGTTGGCGAGCGCGGGGCCGGGCAGCTTCGGCGCCGGGTGGTCGAGGCTCTCCTCCTCCAGCAGGACGACGGTGAGCTGGGCGGCGATGCGGCGGATCTCCGCGTTGGCGGCGGGGGTGGCGAGGACGGGGGTGGCGCCGATGTCGCGGGCGATAGTGCGGACGCGGGCCACCTCGGCGGCGTCGACGCCCGCGGCGTCGCCGAAGCTCACGAGGAGGGCGCCGAGCGGGCCCTCGGCGACCATCTCCAGGGTGTAGACGTTGTGCGAGGCGCCGCGCACCTTGACGCCCTCGCGCACCTCGTAGCCCCGGCTGCGGTAGAACTCGCCCACCCGGGACCTGAACACGCCCCCTTCGAAGACGACCCCCGATAAACCGGTTTCGAAGCCCGCGCGCCCAACCCCCAATCTTAAGCGCTGCACCTGGGGTGCGCGGCGCGCATGGCGGAGGACGCGTGGGACCTGGGAGCCATCACGGCCAAGTGGCAGGAGCGCTGGTGGAGCGCCGGCGTGCAGCACGCGGAGCGGCCGGCGGACGCCTCCGGGACCGCCGGCCCTGAGGGCCCGCGGTCGAACGCGGGCTCCTCGCTTCGCTCGAAGCCCACGTTCTTCATCCACTTCGCCTACCCTGGCATCTCGGGCTTCCTGCACGTCGGCCACATGCGGGGCTTCACCTACACCGACGTCTTCGCGCGCTACAAGCGGATGACCGGCCACCAGGTGCTGTTTCCCGCCGGCTTCCACGCCTCCGGCATCCCCGCCGTGGCGTTCGCGGCCGAGGTGAAGCGCGGCGAGAAGACGGAGTACCTGCGCAGCAACGGCTACGACGGGCCCGTCGAGGCGCTCGCGGAGCCGCGCGCCGTGGTGGACTACTTCGCCAAGGTCTACACGAACGACTACTGGAAGAAGTTCGGCTTCCTCATCGACGAGCGGCGCAACTGCACCACCATCGACCCCGCCTACGGCCGCTTCATCCAGTGGCAGTTCCGCGCGCTGGCGGCCAAGGGGCTCCTAATCCAGAAGCCGCACTACGCGCCCTACTGCCCCGTCGCCGGCCCCGTCGCGGTGGACAAGTCGGAGACCGACATCAAGCAGGGCGGCTCCGCCGAGGTGCTGGAGTTCGTGGCGCTCAAATTCCGCCTCCCCGCCGGCACCGTCCACGCCGAGCCGGTGGTGCTGCCGTGCGCGACCCTGCGGCCGGAGACGGTGTTCGGCTGCACCAACGTCTGGGTCCACCCCGACCAGGAGTACCATCTCGTGCGCGTCTGGCAGGACGGCACCGTGGCGGACACGGACCCCACCGAGGTCTGGGCCGTCTCCGCGCGCGGCGTCGTCAAGCTGGAGTGGCAGTTCGAGCGCGCCGAGCCGCTGGGCCAGAAGGTGGCGAGCCGCCAGTTCATCGGCGAGATGGTGACGGCGCCGGTGACGGGGAAGAAGGTGCCCGTCGTCGCCGGCTCGTTCGTCGACCCGCAGATCGCCACCGGCGTCGTCATGTCGGTGCCGGGCCACGCGCCCTTCGACTACGCCGCCTACCGCGAGGCGGGGCTGCTGCAGACGCTGGGTCCGCCGCCGGTCATCGTCCAGGTCGAGGGGCACAAGGGCGTCCCCGCCGAGGAGGCGTGCAGGCGGCACGGGGTCACGAACCAGGGCGACCGCGCCGGGCTGGAGGCGGCCACCGAGGAGCTCTACGCGGACGAGTTCAACAAGGGCGTCCTCAGCGACGCCTGCGGCCCCTACGCCGGCAAGCGTGTCAAGGCCGTGAAGGACCACATGAAGGCGGACTTCGTTGCGCAGGGCGCCGGCCGCATCCTGCGCCAGTTCTCCGAGCCCGTCGTGAGCCGCGCCGGCGAACTGGTGGACATCCGCCGCGTCCCGGACCAGGACTTCATCCACTACGCCGACAAGGCGTGGACCGAGAAGGCGAAGGCGCACGCCGCCACCATGAACGTGTTCCCGACTCGCTACAAGGAGGAGCTGCCCAACGTCCTCGACTGGTTCGGCGACCGCGCCTGCGTCCGCCGCGGCGCCTGGCTGGGCACCGAGTTCCCGTTCAAGCCCGGCTGGATCGTCGAGCCCATCGCGGACTCCACGTTCTACTCCTGGTTCTACC
>JAIVGU010000250.1 GCA_020201445.1 Halobacteriales archaeon | reverse complement strand
CCACTGCTCCCACGGCCACGCGAGGCGGGCGCCCCACGCCTCCTGCGCCTTGAGGTAGACGAGGGGCGAGCCGCCCTGGATGGCGTGCCAGAGCAGGATGCCCCCGGCTGCGGCGGCGACGAGGCCGGCGTAGAGGGCCAGGGCTCCCCAGCGGCGGCGCAGCCACCACACGCCGGCCAGGGCCAGGGCGCCGCCCGCGACGTAGCGCGCGAGGGCCGCGACGCCCGTGAGAATGCCTGCGGCTGCGGCGCTGCGGGGCAACGCGAGCAGGGCGAGGGCCGCGAACAGCACGAAGGTGCCCTCGCTGTAGCCCACGGTGGAGTAGCCCAGCCAGACCGGGAAGAGCGCGAAGAAGAGGCCGGCGCGTGGGCCCAGCAGCTCGGTGACGGCGACGACGGCGGCGAGGGAGGCGAGGTTGTTCACCAGCAGCGGGGCCAGGTCACCGGCGCCAAACAGCCGGATGAGCCAGGGGAAGAGCGGCGGGAACGCGAACGGGTTGCCCAACTCGGGGATTTGGTCCATCACGTAGCCCTGCTGCGCGAGGTGGAGGTAGTGGACGCCGTCCCACGCCAGCGACAGGTGGCGCAGGAAGGCGGCTGGCTCCTCGTCCAGGAGCGCGAAGGCGAGCAGGGCCGCCGCCAGCTTGGCGCCGAGGAACGCCAGCGCGACGTGGAGCGAGGGCCGGCGGTGCAGCGTCCGCCACCACGGGGCTGGCGTGACGGGGGGCCCGCCTGGAGCCGTCGGTGCTGGGGCGGGCGGGTCCGGCACGGGGCGGCCACGGTCCCGGCGCTATTTCACGGCGGCGACTCGCGGTGGCTGCCGCCCACGAACCGCGAAAGACGCGAAGCCACAGAAAAACGGTTCCGATGGTTTCGTGACGTTCGCGGTTCGTTGGCAGTCAAGGAAACAGAAGGAGGGGAAAGGGGGAGGAGGGCCATGTCCATTCGGTCACTCAGGCGGGTGATGGTGTTCGTGCTCCGCGGGCGCGGCGGGCTCGGCGTCCGGGCCCCACGCTCCGGGGTCGGCCAGGGGCGGCACGGCGTCGGTGGTGGGCTGGTTGGCCACGCTCTCGTCGTAGTAGACGGCGTGCGCGGCGCCGGGGAAGTCGTTGCCAGCGACCGCCCAGGCCATCTTCTTGTCCATGTCGAAGGCGGCGACGCCCTGCGCGAAGCCGGTGCCGTGGTTGTCCGCCACGACGAGGCTGCCGTCGCTGGCGCCGCGGATGCGGATGCCCGCCGGCGTGGGCTTCTGCTGGAACAGGTTGCCCAGCAGGTCGGCGGTCGGGTCGCTGGAGGAGGTGGCCTGCCAGCTCAGGGTGTTGCCGCGCACGTCCACCTGCAGCTCCTTGACGGTGTCGATGGCGATGCCGGTGTTGGCGTCGTAGGGGAGGCCGAAGAACTGCAGGCCGAGCAGGCCGTCGTGGCGCTGCTGGAGGCTGATGCTGTTGTCGGTGATCCAGAGCCAGCCCGGGTTGCGCTGGGTGTGCAGCTTGTCGTCGGCGTTGAAGACGTCGACCCAGATGCCGGCGCCCACGACCTCGTTGCGGCGGACCTCCACCTTGGTGTGGTGCTGGTGGTCGTCGTCGAGCGTCTTGGTGCTCTCGGAGGCGGCGGTGCGGTCGTCGCCGGCGTGCGCCTCGTCGGTGTAGCGGACGCCGTAGCCGGTGGGGTCGACCACCTTGTTGTCCTCGAAGCGCACCGACTCCCAGCGGTTGCTGTGGTCGTGCTCCATCGCGGCCATGCGGGTCGCGTTGTCGCCGTGGTAGTGGCTGTGCGTGGCGAGGAAGCCGGTGGAGTGGTGGTGGCCGTGCAGCTTCAGGTCGACGGAGCCGGTGATGGTGTTGTGGTGGAACCAGCCCTGGTTGAAGCCGTCGACGTTCAGGATGCGGGTGTCGCGCGTGAAGGGCAGCAGGTTCTCGGGGTCCGCAAACACGCCGAAGGGCAGCTTGGCGTCCTCGCGGGGGCCGACGACGTTGTTGCGGAACTCGCCGTCGTAGTGGCGGATCTGGCCCACGTAGTTGATGGTGTTGAGCTCGATGAGGCCGCCGGTGTCGAGCCCCTCGCGCGGGACGTTCTCGTTCACCCGCAGGTCGCGGATGAAGTTGTGGTGGACGTGGACGCAGTTGCCGTTCCAGTTCAGCGCCAGCTCGCCGTCGACGTAGTTGCCGGTGATGACCACGCAGGCGTCGGTGTCGCCCAGGTAGAGGCTGCCGCTGATGGCGTAGCCCGAGATGACGTAGGGGTCGGCGAGGGTGCCGGTGCCGGAGCGCACGCCCGCCTTCGGGGTGAAGCCGTGGTCGCCGCGGATGTCGATGCGGCTGACCTGCTCCAGGCTCTTGGCGTCCTCGGCGGTGGGGGTGCTGCCCATCGCGGGCGCGAAGCGGGGGCGCTCCATGCCGAGCTGGGCGTCGTGGGCGTCGCCGGCCATGCCGTGGTGGACGGCCGCCTCGTCGGCGCCGGGGCCGGCGGGGTGGCGGCCCAGCACGGCGTCCAGGAGGTCGTCCACGGGGTCGGCGGGGTGGCTGGAGGCGACGGCTGCGCCGGCGGCGGTGAGCAGGCCGGCCAGGAGGGTTGCGAACAGGGGGGTTTTCATGCGGGCGTCTCCTGCAGGACGTCACGCGTTTCCGGACTTACTTAACCTGATTGGTGGACGCCTCCGAACCGCGGCCCCGGGGACGCTCCCCGTTGCCCGGCGCCGATTGTTTATGAGGTAGGGCCGGGTCGCGCGCCTGGGAACCATGTCCAAGAAGATTGTCCACGTCGTCGGCACCGGCACCATCGGCGAGCCCCTCATCGCGCTGTTCGCGGACAAGGCCAAGGAGCTCGGCATCGACGAGGTCACCTTCAACAAGCGCACCCCGCAGTTCACCGACCGCGCCAAGATCCAGGACCTCATCCGCAAGGGCGCCAAGCTGGCCACCACGGCGGACCAGAAGGCGAAGTTTGAGGAGCTGGGGATGCAGGTCAGCTTCGGCATGGAGGAGGCCATCCAGCGCGCCACCGTCGTCATCGACTGCACCCCCGAGGGCGCCGGGATGGAGAACAAGCAGAGGTTCTACCAGCCCAGCGACGCCCCCGGCCGCGGATGGATGGCGCAGGGCTCCGAGTTCGGCTTCGGCAAGCCCTACGCGCGCTGGATCAACGACGGCGTGGTCGACCCCGCCAAGGACCGCTTCACCCAGATCGTCTCCTGCAACACCCACAACATCGCCGCCGTGGTCAACGCGGTCGGCCTGGTGGACGGCAAGGACAACCTGGCGGAGGGCAACTTCGTCTGCATCCGCCGCGCCAGCGACGTCTACGAGGACAAGAGCCTCGGCAGCCCCGAGGTGGGCTCGCACAAGGACGAGCAGTACGGCACCCACCACGCCCGCGACGTGGCGCACCTCTACAAGACGCTGGGCCTCGACCTCAAGCTGTTCAGCAGCGCCATCAAGGTGCCGACGCAGTACATGCACACGCTCTACTTCGACATCCGCGTCAAGAAGGCGGTCACGAAGGACGCCATCAAGAAGCGCTTTGCGACCCTGCCCGGCCTCGCGGTGACGCACAAGAAGTCCGCCAACTCGGTCTTCGCCTTCGGCCGCGACCACGGCTACATGGGCCGCATCCTCAACCAGACCGTCCTCGCGCTCAACACCGTGGCGGTCCTGGAGGGCGGCCACCGCGTCGTCGGCTACTGCTTCACCCCGCAGGACGGCAACTCCCTGCTGTCGTCGGTCGCCATGACCCTGCGCTACCTCTACCCGCAGGACTGGGAGAAGCGCATGACGGTCTTCGACCGCTACCTGTTCCGCGAAGTGTGAGCCAGCCAGGCTCAGCGTCGCGTCCGCTGGCTTAGCTCTCTGCTACCGCCAGCTGCCGCCAGCTTCGAGCCCCGAACCCTTCACGCGGGGTGGGCGCTCCAGGGGTACTCGAGGGGGAGGTAGTGGCCCCGCTCCTCAAGCAGCTTCACGCTGTCGCCGTGCAGCTCGAGCACGATGCTGGCGCTGTTGTCGGTCGGGTCCAACTCCATGAGCGACTGCTTCCCGTCCGCCGTCGAGACCAACTCGTAGGTGCCGTCCGGGACGTCCCCGACGTCGACGTACTCGTCGGTCAGGAGGGACTCGTAGTAGTCGTAGTAGCCCCGGCTGATGCCCATCGACCACCCGGTGTCGCCGGGAATCTGGCAGTTCTGCTGGGCGTTGGAGCCGCCCGACGGATCGACGTCGTGAGCGTCCATCTTGCCCCAATCCAGGAAGCAGAAGCCCTGCTTGTGGTGGCTCGTGACCTCGGCGCCGCGCAGGCCGGTGGCGGGGTCGTAGCGGAAGAGCTGGAAGTGCGCCAGGCCGGCGTAGTGCCAGTGCTTGTGGGTGATGTGGAACGCGGCGGGGCCGGCGTCGCGCTCGGTGTGGGTGCCGTCCTCGTTGTAGACCCACTGCACGAACCGCCCCTCGCCGACGGCGGAGAGCTGGGCGACGAGCGCGGTGGCGGCGCGGTCAAGGGCGAGGTGGACCTCCACCGGGCCGTCGCCCGTGTTCGCGATGCCGTTGGAGAGGCGGAGGCACCTCTGGGCTCCTTGTTCCCCCGACTCCACCGCGTCGCAGGGGCCGACGTGGATGTCGAGGGGGACCATCGTGACCAGGTTGGGCAGGACCTCCGGGCCGGTGCCGCGGCGCTCCCCCAGCGAGAGGAAGCGCACCTCCAGGGTGTAGGCACCGCTGCCCTCGAGGTCGAGGCTGTACTCCCCCGCCATGGGGAAGAAGGACTGGATGCGCCAGTCGTCGAAGCCGCGCTGCGGCAGCGTGGCGTTGCCGGCGGGCGGGACGAGATGGGGCATGACACCGGCCGAGCGCGTTCCGTTCCAGGAGACGCGGAGCTCCAGCCAAGCCGTCTTGCTGGGCACCGTGGTGTTGTCGAGCTGGAAGCGCATGCCGGGGCAGGGGCAGGCGTCCGCCTTGAGGATGGGGTGCCCGGAGGCC
>JAIVGU010000249.1 GCA_020201445.1 Halobacteriales archaeon | reverse complement strand
GCCCTGCACCCTGTCGGCGCCCGCGAGGTCGGCCTTGTTGACCACGAAGAGGTCGGCAATCTCCATGAGGCCCGCCTTCACGGCCTGCACGTCGTCGCCGAGGTTGGGGACCAGGACGACGAGGACGGTGTCGGCGAGCTTGACGATGTCGACCTCCGCCTGCCCGACGCCGACGGTCTCGACGAGGATGACCTGCTTGCCGGAGGCCTCCAGGGCGCGCACGGCGTCGTGGGTGTGGCGGGCGAGGCCGCCGAGGGCGCCGCGGGTGCCCATGCTGCGGATGAACACCTCGGGGTCGGTGCTGCGCGCCTGCATCCGGATGCGGTCGCCCAGGATGGCGCCGCCGGTGTAGGGGGAGGAGGGGTCCACGGCGACGACGCCGACCTTGAGGCCCTGGCGGCGGTACGCCTCGACGAGCTTGTCGACGAGGGTGCTCTTGCCGGTGCCGGGGCTGCCGGTGACGCCGATGACGTGCGCCCGGCCCGCGCTCGCGTGCAGCTCGTGCAGCGCCGCGGCGCCCTCGGGCTCCTCGTTCTCCAGCAGGGTGATGAGGCGGCCGACGGCGCGGCGCTCCCCGGCGGCGACGGCCTGCGCGAGGCTGCGCTTCTGGGGCGCGAGGGCGATCATGCCTCGAGGACGGCGCCCTTGCGCTGCGCGAACTGGGGATGCGTCTCGATGAACTTGACGATCGCGCGGGTGTCGGTGCCGGGGCCGAAGACCGCCTCGATGCCGGCGGCCTTGAGCTTGGCGGCGTCGTCGTCGGGGATGATGCCGCCGCCGAACACCACGACGTCCTCGGCGCCCTCCTGGACCAGGAGCTGCTTGATCTTGGGGAAGAGCGTCATGTGGGCGCCGCTCAGGCAGGAGAGGCCCACCAGGTCGACGTCCTCCTGGATGGCGGCGGCGGCGATCTGCTGCGGGGTCTGGCGCAGGCCGGTGTAGATGACCTCGAAGCCGGCGTCGCGCAGGGCGCGGGCGACCACCTTGGCCCCCCGGTCGTGGCCGTCGAGGCCGGGCTTTGCGACCAGGATGCGGATCGTGCGTTCCGTCATCACGCGTTCCACCCCCTGCCCCTAGATAAGCGTCTCGCGGGCCGGACAGGAGGGGAAGGGGACACTTCGGCCAGAACGCTGGAAACCACGTCGCCGGTTGCCGGCGCGGATTGTCCCTGCGTGGCAGCCGGAAGGAGTGCCGCTCACGGCCGGTTGGAGCCGGTGAGCGGAAGGCCCGTCGAGGCGCGCTTGGGGCGCTCCCCGCGCTCGGGCCTCTCCGGGCGCCGCCCCTCCTCGGGGCCGCCCGACTCGAAGTCCTGCCCCGCCTGCGCCCAGCCCTCCAGCCCGTCCTTGAAGTGGTGGACCGCCTGGTAGCCCATCGCCTCCAGCAGGCGCGCCGCCTTCGCGCTCGCCGGGCAGGAGGCACCTGAGCAGTGGACGATGATGGACTGGTCCAGGTCGGGCGCCAGCTCGCGGATGCGCTCCTCGAAGTCCGGGGCGTCCACGGGGGCGTTGACGGAGCCGGGGATGCGCTTGGCGCGGAACTGCTCCTCCGGCAGCACGCTCACGACGAGGGCGCGGCCGTCGCTGCGGCGCTCCTGCACGAAGTCGGCGTCGACGACATGGACCATGCGTCAACGTTGGGGGGCGGGGAGGTTGAAGGCGACCGAATGTGCAGGTCCCTGGAAGCCCAGGGAATCCGCTGCGGTTTCAGTGAGCCGGAGCTGGAGCATCCTACGCTGGACCACGAACCACGAACCGAGCCTTTCGTGGGATTCGTGGTCAGTCAGGATGGGCGCTACTGGTTGCCGTCCAATCACTGGACGTCCAGGAATTCAGCGGGAGCTGTTCGAGCCACGGCGCGTCTTCCCATTGCGGGAGCCGCCCTCGGACCCCTCGTCCTTGCGCTCGACGCCGAAGACCAGCTTCAGGTTCACCTTGTAGCTGACAATCTCGCCGTCGTCGCACTGCACGCTCATCGCCTCGACGTGGGCGCCGGTGATGCCGCGCGTCGTCCGGCGGGCGTCCTCGAGGGCGTTCTCGATGGCTTCCTGGAAGCCCCGGCTGCTGCTGCTCACCAGCTCGACCACCTTGGCGGTGCGGTGGTCGTGCGTCATGCCGTCGGTCTGGCGGAGGGTCTGCGTCGTGGGCATGGGAGGCACCGCCGGGCGATGGGCGGGGGCCGGATGAAGCTTGGAGTCGCCGCACATGTCTGGAGCCGCCTCCGCCTGCCCAACTCCGCGCAACCGGCGTTCCTGCTGGACGCCCCCGACCAAGGATTCCACCGATTGCACGGAGGAGTTTTCCTCCGGTGGCTTGCAGCGAACCGCGGTTCGTCGTGAGCCGCATGCGGACAGCCCCTCTCCGTGCAATCCGTGGTTTAGGGCGCGGGTCAGGCGTCGGTCCGCATCGTGTACCCCTCCGGCGCGGGGGTCACGTAGAACACGGTGACGTAGAGGTCGAACTCGATGTTGGTCCCCGCGCCGACGCCGAGGGCGCACTGCGCCGGGTGGGCGGGGCTGTCGGGGACGCAGGCCTGGTGGTAGAGCTGGCCCTGCGGGTAGATGTCGAGCAGGAAGCGCGTCGTGTTGCCGTCCACCGGCGCCGTGCCGTCGGGGTAGAGGCCGCCGGGCTCCAGGCGGGCGGTGAAGGGCTTGGCGTCGTGGAAGCGGCCGTACTGCTGGTAGTTGCCGAGTTGGTCCGCCTGCCCCTGGCCGCGCACGACGAGGCGGAGGCCGTCCATGCCGGGGTTGGCGTCGGGGTCGAAGAGGACGTCGACGACGGTGGTGCGCCAGCCGGGGGCGAGGGGGAAGTCGAAGCGGGTCTGGTTGCCCAGCGTGCCGGTGCCGGCGTCGCAGGAGCCCGTGACGATGAGAGCCTCGTAGCCGCACTCGAGGGCGCCGCGGAAGTGGAACTGGTCCTGGCGGGGCTGGGGGCCGGCGGCGCGCTGCAGGACGAAGTCGAGGGCACCGGGGTTGGTCTCCGGCCGCGCCACCAGGGTCAGGCTGCGGTAGCCGGGGTGGCGCGCCTCCACGCTGTAGACGCGGGGCTCCTGCGGCGGGAAGGCGAAGTTGCCGAGGTCGTCGCTGCGGACGGTGAGGTTCAGCTCCGCGATGGCGACGGTGGCGTTGGCGAGCGGGACGAGGGTGTCGGTCTCGACCAGGCCGGCGACGCGCATGCGGTCGTCCGCCGCGGTGGGCGCCGTCGACGCGTCGTCCTTGGCGCTGCACCCCGCGAGCGTGGCCGCCACGAGGAGCCAGGCCAGCAGCGCGCCGCGCACGGAGGCGTCGAGGGGGAGGGGCTCAAAATCCCTTGCCGTCGGGTCGCCGAAGCGTGCTGGCCGCTGTTGACATGGAAACCTTCCACCTAGGCAAGTCCACCTTTTTTAGGAGGGACCGTGTGGCCGGGGCGTGCAGGGCCTGACCGAGTACGTCTTCAAGATCCGGTCCGACGACAACCTGCTCTGCCAGTTCACCCAGGAAAACGCGGACGTGCGGCTGGTGCTCAACCTGCTGCGCCCCGCCGCCAAGGCGCCGGTGGAGAAGGCCATCGTCACCATCCTCGCCGACAAGCAGACGCGGACGCGGTTCCTCACCGGCCAGTTCGCCAAGCGCTACGGCTCCTTCGAGGTGCTGTCCGAGAACGACACCTACGCCTCCGTGGAGATCTCGACCTCGGTGCTGACCTACTACCAGCGCCACGACCCCATCCAGCTCACCCTGCGGATGCTCGGCCCGGAGACCATCTTCCACCCCGTCATCGTGGAGGGCGGCTACATCGTCATCAGCGTGATGAGCCCCAACCCGGCGGGCCTCGCGGCGTTCAACGAGTTCACCAAGCACATGCGCCTGATGGTGCCGGCGGACGACTTCAAGCTGCTGCACGTCGGCGAGTACCAGCCCGAGCTGCGCCTCAAGAGCAAGGGCAAGACCCTCACCCCGCGGCAGGTTGAGGTGCTGAAGATGGCCATCGCGATGGGCTACTACAACGACCCCCGCGCCTGCACGCTGGAGGAGCTGTCGGTCGCCTTCGGCGTCAGCAAGGCCGCCGTCCACAAGCGGCTCCAGACGGCGGAGAACGGGCTCATCCGGCGGCAGTTCGAGGGGATGTGAGCATGCTCCCCTTCGAAACCACGAATTGCACGAAGTTCACGAACCGCCACGGCTTCGTGCGATTCGTGGAATTCGTGGTTCAGTCGGGGCAACGCGCGGCGCTCCAACCAGAAGGGATGTGACACCACGCCGACGCCCGCGCTGCGCATGGCCGGTGTCCACAAGCGCCTCGGCGGCCGCCCCGTCCTGCGCGGCGTGGGCCTGGACCTTCCCCCTGGCCGCACGGTCGCGCTGCTGGGCCCCAACGGCGCAGGGAAGTCGACGCTTCTGCGCATCGCCGCTGCCGCGAGCCGCCCCGACCAGGGCATCGTCGAGGTCAACGGCACCGATGCGCGCAGGGACCCCGACGGCGCCCGCCGCCACGCCAGCCTCCTCCTCCAGCAGGCGCCCGTCTACGCCGAGCTGACGCCGCACGAGCACCTCGCCTGGTGGGGCCGGGTGCGCGGCCTCCGCCTCCCCGCCGACCGCGTCGAGGCGGCGACCGTGGAGTGCGGCCTCGCGCGCCACGCCCACCAGCCGGCGGGGTCGTTGAGCCGCGGCCAGCAGCAGCGCCTCGCCCTCGCGATGGCCCTGCTCCCCGAGGCGCCGCTCCTGCTCCTCGACGAGCCGTTCACCGCGCTCGACGAGGACGGCCGCGCCTGGCTGGAGGGCCGCCTCGCCGCCCGCCGCGGCACCGGCGCCACGCTGCTCGCCCTCCACGACGCCGCCCAGGCCGCGCGGCTCGCCGACGCGACGCTGCGCCTCGACGCGGGGGTGCTGGCCTGAGCGGCTGGACCGCGCTGCTGTGGAAGGACGTCCGGCGGGAGGCGCGGGGCAAGGGGGCGCTGCAAGCAGGTCTCTTCCTGCTGGGCCTGTTC
>JAIVGU010000064.1 GCA_020201445.1 Halobacteriales archaeon | reverse complement strand
CACCGACACCCTGAGCTACACCTCGACGGCGCTCTCGTTCGCCCTGAAGGACCTCACCGGCCCGGTGGTCCTGGTGGGCTCGCAGCGCAGCAGCGACCGCCCCTCCTCCGACGCTGCCATGAACCTGCTCGCCGCCTCCCGCGTCGCCGCCACGGCGGACCTCGGCGAGGTGGTGGTCGTGATGCACGCCGGCCCCGGCGACGACGCCTGCGCCATCCACCGCGGCAACCGCGTCCGCAAGATGCACACCAGCCGCCGCGACGCCTTCCAGTCCATCAACGTCCCGCCGCTCGGCTTCGTGGTGGGCGAGGCGGTGGTGTGGAACGCGCCGCACCAGCCGCGCTCCAAGGGCCCGACGCGCTGCGACGCCGTGTGGGACGAGGAGGTCAGCATGATCCTCTCCTACCCCGGCCTGTGGCCCGAGCACATCCAGGACGTCGTGCGCAAGGCGACGGTCATCGTCGGCACCGGCCTCGGGCACATCTCCCGCCGCTGCCTGCCGGGCATCCAGGCGGTCGCCGCGCGCGGCGCCCACGTCGTCATGGCGAGCCAGTGCGTCAACGGCGCCGTCAACATGAACGTCTACTCCACCGGCCGCGACCTCCTCCAGATGGGGGTGCTGCCGGCGCAGGACATGACGCCCGAGGCGGCCTACATCAAGATGATGTGGATCCTCGGCCACACCGCGGACCCGAAGGAGGTGCGCAAGCTGTTCCTCACCAACCTGGCGGGCGAGATGGACGCGCCGGTCGACCTGCGCGCGTTCGTCTCCGCCGCCCTGCCGCCCACCGAAACAGGGATTGCGGGGAGTTCGGGGAACAAAGCAAGCCCCACTTCCCCGGAATCCCCGAAATCCCTGTTTGGCCAGGCGGGGGCCAAGGCATGACCCCGACGGAACCACGAATTGCACGAATTCCACGAACCCGGGAAGGTCTTCGTGCAATTCGTGAAATTCGTGGTTTCCCCGGAGGCGGGGCATGAGCATGACTCCGGAGCAGGCGAAGGAGTGGTCGCTCGCGCCGAGCCTCGACTACAAGGCCATCGGGTTCCGCTGCGGCCTGGAGATCCACCAGCAACTGGACACCGGCAAGCTGTTCAGCCGCGTCCCCAGCGAGGTCATCGACGGCGAGGAGGAGCTGCGCCGCCGCACCATCGGCGCCGTCCTGCGCACCCTGCGCGCCACCGGGGGCGAGACGGGGGAGATGGACGCCGCGGCCGCCGCCGAGTCGCGCCGCAACCGCAGCTTCCGCTACCTCGCCATCGACGGCCTCACCAGCCTCGTGGAGTTGGACGAGGAGCCGCCCAAGCCGCTCGACGCCGACGCCTACGCCACCGGCCTGACGCTGCTGGGCCTGCTGCGCTCCCGCCCCGTCGACGAGGTGCACGTGATGCGCAAGACCGTCATCGACGGCAGCAACACCGGCGGCTTCCAGCGCACGGCCCTCATCGGCACCGGCGGCACCCTCGACGTGGAGGGCGGCGACGTCGGCGTCTGGACCGTCGCGCTGGAGGAGGACTCCGCGCGGCCGCTGAAGGAGGAAGAGGGGGTCGCGACCTACACGCTCGACCGCCTCGGCATCCCGCTGGTCGAGATCGCCACCGCGCCCGACGTCACCGACCCGGCGCACGCCCAGCGCACCGCCGCCCGCATCGGCGCCCTGCTGCGCACCACGGGCCGGGTCAAGCGCGGCCTCGGCACCATCCGCCAGGACCTCAACGTGAGCGTCGGGGTGGGCCAGCGCGTCGAGATCAAGGGCTGCCAGGACCTGCGCGCCGTCGCCCGCGTCATCGAGCAGGAGTGCCGCCGCCAGCTCTGGATGCACCACGTCCTGGGCCTGCTCCAGGGGCGCGGGGCGTCGCCCACCTTCCCGGCCAACCCCCTCGACGTCAGCGCCGCGTTCGAGAGGACGGAGGCCAAGTCCGTCAAGGACGCCCTCGCCCGCAGGCATGGCGTGTGGGGCCTGCTGCTCCCCAAGTTCGGCGGCCTCCTGCGCGGCGCCGCCAAGGACGGCCCCCGCCTTGGCCGCGAGCTGGCCGACCACGCCAAGGTCGCCGCCGGCGTCAAGGGCCTCTTCCACTCCGACGAGCTGCCCGCCTACGGCATCACGCAGGCCGAGGCCGACGCCGTGAAGGCCCGCCTCGGCTGCGGCCCCGCGGACGCGTTCCTGCTCTGCGTCGAGCGCGCCCCCGTCGCCCACCGCGCCCTGGAGGCGGCCGCGGAGCGGGCCCGGCAGGCGGTGCTCGGCCCCCTGCGCGAGGTGCGCGGCGCGCAGCCCGACGACTCGACGCGGTTCCTGCGCCCCATGCCCGGCGCGGCGCGGATGTACCCCGAGACCGACGTGCCGCCCATCCGCCTCGACCTGCGGCTGTGGCGCCGCATCCTGGAGAACCTGCCCCCCAAGCCCGAGCAGCGCGTGCAGGCCCTCGTCCGGCAGCACCACTTGAGCCAGGACGCCGCGCAGCAGGTCGTCAACGAGGGGCTCGAGGAGGAGTTCGCCACCCTCGCCGCGGGCGCCGGCGGCAACCTCGCCGCGCGCATCCTGCTGCAATACCTTCCGGCGCTCGCCAACGCCGAGGCCGTGCACCGCCAGCTCCCCGCCCTGGTGGCCGCCCTGCGCGCCGGACGCTTCGCCAAGGAGGCGCTCCCGGACCTGCTCAAGGCCATCGACGCCGACCCCCGCCTGGACGCGGAAGCCGCCATTGCCAAGGCTGGCGTGGGCGCCACCGACGCGGCCACGGTGGACGCCGTCATCGCGGCCGTCATCGCCGAGCGCGCCGACTTCGTGAAGGCCCGCGGCATGGCCGCGATGGGGCCGCTCATGGGCCCCGTGATGGCGCAGCTGCGCGGCAAGGCCGACGGCGCCCTCATCTCGGAGCGCCTCAAGGTGGCCCTGGAACGCGCGGCCCGGTGAGCCGATGCAGCTCGTCCTCGCGTCGAAGTCGCCCCGCCGCGCCGTGCTGCTGCGCCACCTGGTGGACGACTTCTTCGTGGAGTCGGTGCCGGTCGACGAGGTGGCGCCGCGCGGGCTCCCCGTCGGCGAGGCGCTGGAGGTCATCGCCCGCAAGAAAGCCCTCGCCACCAGCGCCCGCCACCCCGACGCCATGGTGCTGGGCGCCGACACCGTGGTCGCGCTGGGCGACGAGCTGGTGGGCAAGGCGCGCGACGAGGCCTCCGAGCGCGAGCACCTGGCCCTGCTGTCCGGTACGACGCACCAGGTCTGGACCGGGCTCGCGCTCGCCTGGGCGGGCCGCGCCGTCGACGCCGCGCACGCCGCCACCGCCGTCCGCATGGACCGCCTGCCCAAGGAGGTCGTGGAGCAGTACGTCGCCTCGCGGCAGTGGGAGGGCAAGGCGGGCGGCTACGGCATCCAGGACCGCCTGCTGGAGCCCTACGTGCATCTCCAGGTGGGCCCGTGGAGCAACGTCGTCGGCCTCCCCCTCGCCGTGACGCACGCGCTGCTGACGCGGAACCGCATCGCGTGCAAGCCGCCGCCTGCGGAACCCTGGCTCCAGCAGCAGAACCCGTTCTAGCGCGCCCTCGCCGACGAACTGCGGAGGCCGCGGAAAACGCGGAGGACTTTGATTCCGTGGGTTCGCGACGACTTCCGCGGTTCGTGGTGCCCAAAACCCTCGGAAATCCCTGCTTGGGAGGGAATCGCCACCAGAACCGCTTTTAGCGCACCCCCCGCTGGGCGCCCGCCCATGCGTGCCGTCCTTGTCCTGCCGGCCCTCGCCCTCCTGCTCGCGGGCTGCTTCCAGGCGGGGCCGGCGACCGACTACGCCAAGGTCCAGACCGAGGTGGAAAAGGCGGCCGCCCCCGCGCTGGCGCTCACGCACGACGACCCCGATGGCCACTACAACGCGGCGCTGCACCAGGGCAGCCACAACCTGGAGCGCGTCGGCTACTCCAACGGCATCGACGGCTCCGGCGACCCGAACAAGATCCCCCCCACCGCGTCCTGGAACGAGCTGGCCGTCACCCCGACGCACGCCTATTTGTCGGCGGAGTCCACGGACGGCGCCTACGGCGGCTTCAGCATCCTCGACACCACCGACAAGGCGCACCCCACCGTGCTGAGCCACTTCACCGCGCAGAGCGGCTTCGACGTCGAGGTCAACGCCGACGAGACGCTCGCCTTCCTGGCCAGCCAGCGCAACATGCCGGACCAGGTGGCGCGCGGCGTGCAGGCGACCCAGGACCCCAACGCGGGGCTGCCGCGCGGCATCTACGTCGTCGACATCAGCGACAAGCGCGCGCCGCAGCTCGACGCCTTCGCCCCCATCCCCGTCAACGGCCCGCACACGCTGACCTACCTCCGCCACCCGCTCAACGGCAACGACTACCTGCTCGTGTGCACGTACGATTTGCAGCGCGACCCGGTGACCAACGCCATCACGGGCGTCGTCCCCGCCACGCAGCGCATGGTCGTCTTCCTGGTGCAGCCCAACCCGCTCAACGGCGCCGTGCCGCAACTACAGGCCCGGCCACGCGTCTCGCTCACCCCGGTGGCGCAGTTCCAGATTTTGGACCCTGGAGCGCCCGGCCTCGTCTTCCCGCACGACGCCCGCGCCGCGGCGGACCCGCTCGACCCGTCGAAGGTCCACATCACCCTCGCCTACTGGGACAAGGGCGTGCGCATCCTCGACTTCACCGACCCGCCGCAGCCCGACCCGACGAAGGTGGACCCGGCGCAGACGCCGATGCTGCGCGAGGTCGGCGCGTTCACCGAGTTCTCGCCGAGCGCCTACAACAACATCCACCTCGCGCGCCAGGTGCTGCTCGCCGGCACCCCCGTCACCATCGCCGAGCCGGAGATCATCTCCGCGCCCGACGAGACGGGGCAGCTCACCTTCCTCGACACCACCGACCCCGCGCACCCCGCCAAAATCTCCTGGTGGACGCTGCCGGCGCAGGACCCGCCGCTCGGCGTGCGCGACCTCGACTTCAGCCCGCACAACTTCGACGTCTGGGA
>JAIVGU010000063.1 GCA_020201445.1 Halobacteriales archaeon | reverse complement strand
GCGGCCCTGCGCGGCGGCCTCGGGCCGTTCGTGCGCGGCGACACCGTGGCCGTGTTCGACGACTTCACGGCCAACACCATCTAGCCACCCCGGCTAGCCCCAGGCCAGTGGCCGGTGCAGGTGGCGCCGCGCCATCACGGGCACCTCGTGCCAGCCCAGTGCCACGCTTCGCGGCTCCGCGACGACCCCGGTGGCCCCCTCCGGCGCCTTGGTCCCGCAGTGGCGGCAGCGGTGGCCCGCCCCCTTGCCCAGGCTCGGCATGGAGCGGCCGCACTCCGGGCACTTGGGGTTCTGCCGCTCGCCGTAGGCCGCGAGGGAGACGACGTTGAGCTTCTCCAGGTTCACGGTGCCCTCCTGCCAGGCGCCCACCGCGTCCACCAGGTCGCCGGGGCGCAGGGCGCGCACCACGTCGCGGAAGGCGTGCGTCGGCTCGAAGGCGGCGGCGCGGAACTCCTGGCCGGCGGAGTCGCGCAGCGGGACGAAGACGTGGCCCCCGCGCCGGCTCTCCGGCATCCCCGCCACCTCGGCCGCGACCTGCACCGTCCCCCACTCCGGCGCATCCGCCACCGCCGCGACGGGGGTGACGTGGTCGCCGCTGGCGTGGTTCGTCGCCCACAGCAGCCAGCCGTCGATGGGCTCCGCGGCGGCGAAGGGCAGCGTGTTGGTCGCCGAATGGACCAGCGCCTCCGGGTCGCGCCCGCGCAGGCCCAGCAGCACCGGGTCTGGGGTGTGCGGGACGCAGGCGAGGCGGCCGTTCTCCGCGTCGAAGGTGTGGAACGTCGCGCCCGTGCCGTCGAGGCCCTGCAACGGCTCGGCGTGGACCTGCCGCTCCGTCCCCCAGTGCGCCGGCTCGCGGTAGGCGATGAACTCGAAGCTCGACGGGGGGCCGGGCCACGCCGCCGCGCCGAGGCAGCCGGCCAGCGCACGCTGCGAATCGGCGGCCTTGTGCGGCGCCCCCAGGGCCGTGAGGGCGGCGCGGGCGTCGTCGGCGTGGACGCGGGTCCGCACCGCCTGCCAGTAGGCGGCCGACGGCGGCGCCTCGCCGAACAGGGCGACCCCCGGCTCGGCCTCCTCCTGCGCCTCCGCCGCCAGCACCCTCCACACGCGGTCGAGAATGTCCTGCGTGGCCGCCGGGCGGGGGCCATCAGGGAACGCCAGCACCTCGCGGCCGCGCAGCTCACCCACCCGCACGCTCGGCCCCTGCGGCTTGGCCAGCGGCAGCACGACGGCGCCGTTGCCGCGCGTCTTCCACGGCACGTTGGGGTTGAGGCGGACCAGCCGCGGCAGCCCCGCGAGCGCCAGGTCCGGCAACTCCAGCAGGACCCGGAACGCGAGGTGCGTCGTGCAGCCCCCCTCCGGGCCGTCGGTGTCGTCGAAGGCCAAGAGCATGCAGCGGGCACGCGGGCGCCGCGCTTGGAGGTGCCGCTGCCTCACAAACCACGCATTCCACGGATTGCACGGATGACGGATTTGGGTTGCATCCGCGGAATCCGCGTCATCCGCGGTTTCGTCGGGGAGACGCCGCGCTGACCAACCGCGGATTTCGCGGATGACGCGGATTCGGCGCCATGGAATCCATGCAATCGTGGTTCGGCAGGCGCTCCAAAGGGTCCTTCAAGCGGCGCCAGGATGCGCCCGCAATGGCGGTCGTCCTCCAGACCCGCGGCCTGCGCAAGAGCTACGGCAACGTGCAGGCCCTCCAGGGCATCGACCTCGACGTGCAGCGCGGCGAGGTGTTCGGCTTCCTCGGCCCCAACGGCGCCGGCAAGACCACGTTCACCAAGTGCGTCACCGGCTTCGTGCGCCCCGACGCCGGCGCGGTGCAGGTGTGCGGCATCGACGCCCTGCGCCACCCGGAGCGCGCCGCCTACCACGTCGGCCTCGTCCCCGACCAGTACGACTTCTACAGCAACCTCACCGGCCGCCAGCACCTCGACTTCTACGGCCGCCTGCTCGGGATGCCGGCGCACCGCCGCAGCGACCGCATCGCCGCCGTCCTGCAGGTGGTGCGGATGGAGGAGCGCGCCGACAGCCGCGTCAAGGGCTACAGCCACGGCATGAAGCAGCGCATCTGCATCGCGCAGGCCATCCTGCACGAGCCGGAGCTCATCCTGTTCGACGAGCCCACCAACGGCCTCGACCCGCAGGGCGCCTACGAGCTGCGCGAGATGATGAAGGGGCTCGCCCGCGACGGCACCACGGTGTTCCTCAACAGCCACCTGCTCAACGAGGTGGAGCAGACCTGCCAGCGCGTCGCCATCCTGCGCCGGGGCCAGCTCGCCGCCGTCGCCTCCGTCGCGGAGCTGCAGCACCAGGCGGCCAAGGGCGGCGGGGCGGTGCAGGTGCGCGTCCTCAACCCCTCCGCGAAGCTGCTGACCGCCGCCGGCAAGGTGCTGGGGAGCAAGCCCACGGCGTCCGGCAACGTCCTGGAGTTCACCGGCGACGAGGCCACGACCGCCGAGGTGGTGGCCGCCCTCGCCGCGGCCGGCGCCCGCATCGCCGCCGTGACCCCGACCACCGCGACCCTGGAGACCGCCTTCCTCGAGTTGACGCAGGCCGACGCGGGGGTGCCGGCGTGACGCTTCCCGAGGCCGCCACGTCCGCCATCTCCTCCCCGAGGCCGCAGCGCGCGGCGGCGGAGCCCGGCGGCAACCCCTTCTGGAACGTCACCTACCAGGTGGCGCGCAAGGAGTTCCTGCAGCACATCCGCACCAAGCGGCTGCTCATCATCGTCCCCGTCTTCCTGGCGGTGATGGTGTTCATCACGGTCATCGTGCCGACGCAGATCATCAAGGGCGGGACGCTGAGCGGCGGGTTCGAGGGCGGCACGGCGGAGCAGAACATCGCCATGCTGCTGTTCTTCAGCGGCTTCTTCATCCTGTCCGGCTACTTCTACCTGCAACTGCTCCCCATCATCCTGACCACCGACGCGGTGTCGTCGGAGTGGGAGTCGCGCACCCTGTTCCTGCTGCTCTCCAAGCCGGTGCCGCGCCCCGCCTTCGTGCTCGGCAAGTTCCTCGGCTCGACCGCGACGGTGGTGATGGTGGCGGGGCTCGCCCTCCTGCTGGACTACGGCCTGCTGTCGCTGGTCCTCCGCAACCCCCCCTCCGCCCACTCCGTGCAGGGCTTCCTGCTCGGGCTGCTCATCATCCTGCTGGGCTGCGTGGCGTTCTCCGCCGTGGGGCTGTTCTGCTCCACCCTGACGCGCTCCACGACGACCGGCATCCTCATCGCGCTGGCGACCTGGATCTTCGTCTTCCCGCTGCTGGGCTCGCTCGACTCCCTCGTCGACATTGGCAAGCGCGGGCTCACCTCCCTGGCCACCGGGCCGGAGACGGCGTGGTCCGTCTACCTGAGCCCCTCCAGCAGCATGCGGGTGGCCTCCAACGCCATCGCCCCCGTCGCCGCGGGGGGCAACGAGTTGGGATTCCTGGCGCGGCTCTTCGGCTTCGCCGCCCCCGGCGAGCCGGCGTGGGCCATCGTGGCCCTGCTGGCCCACACCGCCATCTTCCTCGGCTTGGCCCTAGCCGTGGTGAAGCGCCGCAACTTCGAGTGAAGCCAACGCCTCGGCCACCTGGGCGCGCAACGCCTCCAGGCCGGGGGCTTGGTTGAAGGCGACGCGCAGCCGCTTGGCGCCGGGGCCGCCGGCCACGAAGCGCGCCGCCTGCCGCTGCAAATCGGGGATGTGGGTCAGGCCGATGGACTTGGCGCGCTCCAGGTACTGCTGCAGCGTGCGCAGCCGCTCCGCCATGCTGGGCTCGGAGGCGGCCTCGTCCCCGTCGAGCGCGGCGCGCATCCGGCGGAAGATGGTCGGGTCGCGCATCGCCGCCCGGGCCACGAAGAAGCCGGCGCAGTGGGTCTCGTCCCGCATCCGCACCACCGCCGCCGGGTCCCACAGGTCGCCGTTGCCGACGACCGGGATGTCCACCGCCTCCACGAGGCGCGCAATGTGCGACCAGTCGGCGCTGCCGGAGTAGCCCTGCTCGACGGTGCGGGCGTGCAGCGTCACCCAGCTCGCCCCCGCCGCCTGGGCCTCCTGCGCCACCTCGATGTAGGTCAGGCGGTCGGCGTCGGGGCCGAGGCGGAGCTTGGCGGAGACGTGGCGGATGCCGGCGTCGTCGGCCGCCCCCCGCGCCGCACGGATGACCTCCCCTGCCTTCCTGGGGTCGCGCAGCAGGAAGCCGCCGGCGCAGGAGCGCAGGATGTTGGGCGCGGGGCAGCCGAGGTTGACGTCCACGAAATCGGGCCGCAGGCGGGTGGCCATGTGCCGGACCGCGCCGCCCATCTCCCCCGGGTCGCCGCACATGAACTGCACGCCGTAGGGCGCCTCGCCGGGCCAGGGCTGCAGGTGCCGCCAGGCGCCGGGGTTGTCGTGCAGGAGCCCGGTCGCGGCCACCATCTCGCTGCACGTCACGTCGGCGCCCCACGCGACGGCGAGGCTGCGGAACGCGGCGTCGGTGACGTCCACCATCGGCGAGAGCACCAGGGGCTCCCGCAGGCGGCGTCCGGCGATTTCCAGCAAGGCAGGCGTCCGACGGGGGCCCGCCCCATCCAGTTTTCGGCGTCCCGGCGCGCTATGGACCGTGGGCATGTCAACCGATTTAGAGGACCCATCCATTGATGGGTCCATTGCCGCCGCCCCGAGCCCTTTTGTAGGTGGCGGATTGCCGCAGCCATGCACAAGACGCTGCCCCTGCTGGCCGTCGCGGCATTCCTCATGGCCGGCTGCGCGGGCGCCGCGACGCAGACGACAGGCGACGTGTCCCACACCGTCATCACGAAGGGCACGCGGGGCGGGACCTCCAGCCCCGCACCCGGCGCCCCGGCCCCGCAGCCCGGAGCGTCCCCCCAGCCCTCCAGCCCGTCCCCCTCGCCGTCGCCCTCCTCCGCCCCGTCGGCGGACGCCCGCATGGCCATCCGGGGCGTCGTCGTGGACGCAGCCCTCCACCCGCTGAGCGCCAACGTCACCATCCTGGAG
>JAIVGU010000062.1 GCA_020201445.1 Halobacteriales archaeon | reverse complement strand
ACCTCGAGGACCCCCAACTCCTCCTGCTGGAGTCGCTGTGATGGCCCTGGCCCCCCAGGGTCAGGCCCAGGAGCAGGCCCCCAAGCCAGCCTTGGGCGACGCCTACGACGTCGTCGTCATCGGCGCGGGCCCCGGCGGCTACGTCGCGGCCATCCGCTGCGCCCAGCTCGGACTCCGCACGCTCTGCGTCGACGAGGGCAAGCTCGGCGGCGTCTGCCTCAACGTCGGCTGCATCCCCAGCAAGGCCATCATCAGCGCGGCGAAGGACCACAAGCACGCCCTCGGCGGCGCGGAGAAGGGGCTGACCTACGCGGACCCCATCATCGACATGAAGGCGATGGTGAAGTGGAAGCAGGGGGTCGTGGACCGCCTCGTCAACGGCGTCGCCGGGCTCCTGAAGGCCAACAAGGTCGAGGTCGCGCAGGGCCGCGCCGCCTTCACCGCCCCCGATGCCGTGGAGATCGTCGGCGCCGCCGGCAAGCACCTGGTGAAGGCGAAGGCGTTCATCGTCGCCACGGGGAGCGGCACGATTGAAATCCCCGGCTTCAAGTTCGACGAGAAGAAGATCCTCTCCTCGACCGGCGCCCTGGAGCTGGCCCAGGTGCCAAGGCACCTGTGCATCATCGGCGGCGGCGTCATCGGACTGGAGCTGGGCTGCGCCTACGCCAACCTGGGCAGCAAGGTCACCGTCGTCGAGATGATGGACCAGCTCGTCCCCGGCGTCGACCAGGAGATCGCCAAGGGGCTGGAGCGCATCCTCAAGCGCCGCAAGTGGGACATCCACCTCGGCGCCCGCGCCAAGGAGGCCAAGCCCACCGCCAACGGCGTGCGGGTCACGTTCGAGGTCAAGGGCCTGGAGCAGGCCGTCGAGTGCGACCACGTCCTGGTCTCCGTCGGCCGCCGCCCCAACACCCGCGCCCTCGGCCTGGAGCGCGCCGGCGTCAAGGTGGACGAGCGCGGCTTCATCCCCACCGACGCGCAGCGGCGCAGCAGCATCTCGCACATCCACGCCGTCGGCGACGTCACGCACGGCCCGATGCTCGCCCACAAGGCCAGCAAGGAGGGGCTCGTCGCGGCGGAGGCCATCGCGGACCGCCTCAAGGGCACCCGCTCCGGCGCCGCCGCCGACTGGGCCGCCATCCCGGGCGTCATCTTCACCGACCCGGAGATCGCCACCGCCGGCCTCACCGAGGCGCAGGCGAAGGCCGCTGGCCACGACGTCAAGGTCGGCACCTTCAACGTCGCCGCCCTCGGCCGTGCCCTCGCTGCCAGCGAGACGGAGGGGGTCTACAAGGTCATCGCGGACGCCAAGACCGACCGCCTGCTGGGCGTCCACATCCTAGGGCCCAGCGCGAGCGACCTCATCACGGAGGCCGTCCTGGCCCTGGAGATGGGCGCCACCGCGGAGGACCTGGCGCTCACGGTCCACCCGCATCCCACGCTGTCGGAGGGCCTCATGGAGGCCGCCGAGGCGTTGCACGGCAAGGCCATCCACGCCATCAACAAGGCCTAAGCCCTCCATGGACCGCGAAGGGCGCGAAGGCAGGGAACCTCCCTCGCCGATGCCCGCCCTTCGCAGCCAAGGCGTCGGAAGCAAGCCGCGCAAAGGCAACGCTTAGAGGCTTGGCCCCATGGCCCTCGCGTGCCCAGGGCGCCCCGCACCACCCTCGTCATCGAAGGGGGCGGCATGCGGGGCGCCTACGCCAACGGGGTGCTGAGCACCTTCGAGGAGGCGGGCCACGCGCCGTGGGCCCGGGTCTACGGCACCAGCGCGGGCGGCGCGATGGCGGCGTGGTACTCCGCGGGGCAGGCGCGCTACGCCGAGAAGACCTGGGACTACGCGGCCGACCGCCGCATCCTGAGCTACAAGCGGGCCCTCTTCCGGCGCGGCCCCATCCTCGACCACGACGCGCTGCTGGAGATCATCTACGAGAAGGAGCGGCCGCTCGACCAGGACGCCCTGCGGCGCTGCCGGTGGGCCATCATGGTGACCGCCGTGGATATCCACTCCGGCGCCACCGTCTACAAGGACCTGCGCACCGGCCCCATCATCCCCTGGCTCAAGGCGACCGGCCGCCTCCCCTTCGCCTCCGGCGACCCGGTGCTCATCGAGGGCCGGGAGTACCTCGACGGCGGCATCGGCGACCCCATCCCGGTCTACCGGGCGGTCGAGGACGGCTCCAAGGACATCACCCTCATCCTCAACACCCCGCCGGGGCCGCGCCGCAAGGACAACGCCGCCATCGCGCGCTTCACGGCCCGCAAGTACCCGGCGCTGCGGCAGGGCATCCTGCACCACCAGGCGCTCAAGCACGCCGCCATCCACTACGCCGAGGACCCGCCGCGCGGCGTCCGGGTGCGCATCATCCGCCCCGACCACCCGACCGGGCTGCACCGCCTGAGCCGCGACCTCAAGACCATCCACGAAGGCATCCGGCGGGGGCGCGAGGACGGGCGGCGGTTCCTCAAGGCGATGGAGCACGAGGACTGAGGCCTTTCTCTTTGCTCCAGCTAGGGCAAACACAGATTGCCCAGATTTTCACAGATAAGAGAACCTGAATCTGAGGAATTGCACGGAACTTTGAATCCGCGGCATCCGCGCAATCCGCGGTTCGGTCGGTGCGGCTTTGTCTCCCCATGGAACCGCGGATTTCGCGGACCAGTGTGGATCCGATCCGTGGGTTCAAGATGGCGCACTAGGCCGGCGAGGCGGCATCCCCGACGGGCTCGGCCTTGCCCTTGGCCCGCGCCTTGGGTTTCTTCTTGTCCACCAGGTCCTCGGCCTCCTGCTGCTCGGCCTCCATCTCGCGGCCGAGGATGTCCAGCTCGCGCTTGAGGGCGGCGTGGCTCGGGATGTCGCCCAGGACGTCGCGCGCGGAGCCGACCATCGACTCCAGCTCCTTCAGGTCGGTGCGCTTGCCGGCGGGAGCGTCGGGGGCGATGCCGAGGTGGTTGGCGATGCCCTGCAGCGCCTTCGTGACCTCGAACGGCAGGACGATCTTCGTCGCCTGGCCGCGGCCCAGCTCGCCGAGGGCGTCGAGTGACAGGACCGAGAGCGCCTTGGAGTCGAGCGGCGCGCTGCCGAGGGCCAGGACCCGCAGCGCCTGGGCGCGGCCCTGCGCCGTGAGGATCTGCGCCGTGCGCTCGCCCTCCGCCTCCAGGATCTTGCTCTGGCGGACCCCCTCGGCCTGCAGGATGCGGGCGCGCTTGAGGCCCTCCGCCTCCAGCACCGCGGCGCGCTTCTGGCCGTCGGCCTTGAGGATGGCGGCGCGGCGCTCGCGCTCCGCCGAGGTCTGCTCCTCCATCGCGCGCTTGACGCGCTCGACGGGGTCGACCTCGCGGATCTCGACCGCCTCCACGCGCACGCCCCAGGCGTCGGTGGCCTCGTCGAGCAGGTCGCGCAGGCGGGCGTTGATCTTCTCGCGGCTGTTGAGCACCTCGTCCAGCTCCATGTCGCCGATGACGGAGCGCAGCGTCGTCTGCGCCAGCGCCACCGTGGCGAAGCGGAAGTCGGAGACCTCGAAGGTGGCGCGCTCGGCGTCGACGACCTTGGTGTAGATGATGGCGTCCACGTTGGTGGGGGAGTTGTCCTTCGTGATGACCTCCTGGCGCGGCACCTCGAGGACCTGGGTGCGCATGTCCATCCGCACCACCCGGCTGCCCAGCGGGATGACGAGCGACACTCCGGTGTTCAGCTTGCCGCGGTACTTGCCGAGGAAGATGTAGAGGGCCTGCTCGTAGGGCTGGATGACGCGCACGCTGGCGGCCAGCAGGATGATGAGGATGATGGCGGCCACGATGCCTAGCACCACGACGACGGAGACCATTGCCCCGCCGTGGGCCCCGCGCCGCTTGAAGCTGCCGGTGGCAAGTCCCCCGTCCACCAACCGCGAAGGACGCGAAGCGGTCGGGGAAGGCTCGCAGGGTTCGCGCCTTTCGCGGTCCGTCGCGGGTCAGCGCGGCGCGTCCGCCGGCTCGACGACGAGGCGGATGCCGTCGGCGCGCACGACGCGGACGTGGGCGCCGGCCGGGATGGGGGCGTCGGAGCGCGCCGACCAGGTGGAGCCCTTGATGCGGACCTTGCCGGTGTAGGCGCCCGGGACGACGGGGTGGGTCACGGTGCCGAGCTGGCCGGGCAGGCTGTCGGCGGTCATGGTGAGCGGCGCGCGGCCGGCGGGGGCCCAGCGCTTGTAGAGCAGGATGTTGGCGGAGGTGGAGACGAGCGCCGCCAGCGGCCACAGGAACCAGCCGGCGAGGCCGAACATGGCGCCGGGGAACAGCAGGCCGATGGCGCCCATCAGGACGAGGGTGCCACCGGGGACGGCGATGAAGAAGCCGGGCAGCACCGCCTCGGCCAGCAGCAGGAGCAGGCCGACGAAGAGGAAGGCGATGGCGGTCCATGCGGCGGTGTCGAGCAGCGGCACGCGTGCGATTCCGGCCCCCCGCTATTTCAGCGCATCGTTCCTGGAATTCCAGTGAATTTCGATTCCAGCCACGCAGGCGCACGGTCCAGGGCTGGGTCGTTCTGAAATCGCGGTGCGCCCACTGCAACTCCAGGAGTTCACTGGGGGTGCAGGGCAAGGTCGGCCAAGCGGCGCCGCTTGTGGGTGAGCCAGCGCCGCAGCAGGACGCCGAGGGCCGCGAGCGCGGCGGGGACGAGGCTCACGACGAACGCCAGCAGGAGGCCGTTGGGCAGGGAGACCGCCTGCACCAGGTCTTGCCCCGCGTAGGCGGCCCCGGCGAGGATGAAGACGGAAGCGAGGAACCCGTCCAGCGCGCTCCACCAGGTGCCGAGTTGGTAGGCGAGGGCGATCCAGCCGAGGGCGCCGCCCAGCGCCATCGCCTGCGCGCCGACGTCGCGCCAGGACGCCAAGCCGTCAGGCAGGACCGTGGCGCCGACCCAGCCGGCGACCAGGACGCAGAACGCGCCGACGAGGGGCGCCAGCGCCGAGGGGTGGGGCCACTCGTGGCGGGTCGCGACGGCGCGGCCCAGCATCCCGCCCAGCAC
>JAIVGU010000061.1 GCA_020201445.1 Halobacteriales archaeon | reverse complement strand
CCTCCGTCCCTGCCGTCGTGCCCTGCCTCCCCATGCGTGACGGAGCAGCTCAGGCCGACGCTGCCATCCTTGCCTGAAGCGCCAATGTCGGCGCTCATGTCAACCCCAGCGTGGCCCTGGCTACCGTTGGCACCGTCGCCGCCTGGGATTGCGGACCCGGTCGCGCCACTTGCGGCGCTGCCTGCTGTCCCCACCAGAGGCACCTCGAAGCCAAGGAACTGCTGCACCATGTATTCTACATCCGTGCAGAAGTCAGAAACCCAGTCTGGATGCGCCGTGCTGAAACAGGCCTTCTGGACGACGAAATCAGCAGCGCACCAGGTCGCGTTCTCAAGGCTGCACCCAGGAAGGATGCAACTGGATTGCGCCTGCGCGACGCCGCCTCGTCCGCCGAAACCCGAGCCGAACCACTGGAGCTGCTCCGACAGAAGACCGTCGTTGAACGCCGCCTTGCTGGCGCCACCGTTCCCGCCAAGGGTCGTCTTCATCCCGTACCGGCTTCCCAAGGTGGCCGCGTCCCCTCCGTCGCCGCCCTTGCCGAGGAAGATGGAGCCAGGGGAAACGTTGAGGGAGGTGGACCCCGGCGGGTAGTTCACGCTGAGGAAGCCTCCGTCGGCCCCGATTCCACCGTAGGCGCTTGTGGAGGACGCCGAGTAGCAGTCTGTCACCAACCTGGCTGCATCCATCGCCAAAGCCCAGGCTAGGTCCACATAGGGCATGGGGTCGAAGGAACAGTACGGGGAGTGTGTCACATCTTGGCAGGTGGGAACACAGTCCAGGGTGCAGGGCGGCGGCGGGACGCAATCAGGCCCCTCGCAGTGCAGAAAAGGCGCCAAACACTGGATAGTGATGCAGGGCATGGGCTTGCAGACCGGCGGCACCTGTGAGACGCCGGGGAGGCTGCATGTTGGCGGAACCGGTCCGCAGACCAGTGGCACCAGCGACATTCCGGGCAGGGTGCAGGGCTGAGGGACAGGCTGGCAGACTGCAGGAAGAAGGTTCACCTCAGGCAGGCTGCATGTCGGCGGTACTGGCCCACAGAGCAGGGGCACCAGCGACATTCCGGGTAGAGTGCACGTCGGGGGAACGGGTGTGCAGATCACGGGAGCGAGGTCCATGGCTGGCAGGCTGCAAGGTTGGGGGACCGGACCGCAAGGAGGCACTTCGGAAATGCCGGGAAGCGTGCATGGATTCCCAAGGTCAGGGGAGGTGTCGACGGGGTCGCACACCCTGGGAGGCCTGTCGCCATCAATCGTGAGTGCCTTGCAGAGGAAGCCCTGCGGGTCCTGGAAAACATCCTGCACCGGCATCAGGTAGGCGCATAGCTGTATCTGAGGGGTCGTGAAACTGAGGTCGTTGGTCAGAGAGCTCTTCTTCAGGTTGACAAGCTGGCCCACTGCATCTCCGCCAACGTCGCCAAGCGATTGGCAGAGAGAGTAGAGCCGCGTGAACCGCTTGGGGTCTAGGACCACCATGCTTTGAGCGCCGTTCGCAGCGCCGAAGGCAGGTCCACCATTTCCGCCGCTCCCGGTGCAGAGCAAGCCACCCTGAAGGGTGAACGACGGACTGGCGGTAGCGTTCGCCACGAGGTTCACAGCCAAGTTGCCCCCACGCGTACCGTTGCCGCCCCAGGCCAGGGGGCCGGCTGCTACGGTTCCGTCGCTGCCGCGCCCAGTGCAAAGGACGCCGCTCACCGTCAGACTTGTGGCTTCGATGCACAAAGAGGGCGCATCCTTTGCTGCTCCATCGGCATCCTCGGTCAACAGAGTGCCGAGGATTTGTACGGAGTCAGCGCGGATGGTGGTCGGACCATCCAGGACGAGCGTGCCGTTGGCGGGCACGACGAAGCTGGAGCCCGTGATGAGCCGGTTGTTCGCGGGGCAGGGCGTCGAGGCCACCGCTGCTGACGAGTCGGCAGAGACGGGGGTCTGAATCACGGCAAGGGCCGTGAGGAGTGCCACCGCCAGGCTGGCGGCGGTGCGGTGTGTCGGCTGGTTCATGGTTTCGCCTGTGGGTTGTTGTCCCAGGTTCGCACCGCGTCCGCTTCGCGGTCCTGGGATGGTCGGTTTTTTGGCGGATGGAGGGACAGGGAAGTTTGGAGGGGTTTCAGGGGAGCAAATGGCGACCACCGCCAAGGCGCGGCTTCAGGCGGGCCAGACGTCACAAGCACTGGCAATGACTGGGTGACTTAACCTGGATAGCCCACCCTTTGGTAAATCGCAGCATCCATCATTTACCAAAGAGTGGGCGTGTGCCTATAAGTAGGGGGCTCGCCTCGCGACCAGCATAGGAGAAATGCCATGCAGCGCTTCTTCCCTGGTCTGACGCTCTGTGTCCTGCTAATCTCTTCCACCGTGGTCGCGGACCCACTTCCGTCCCCCGACGATGTGCCCGGCATCATGGATGCACTCACGGCATTCGCGCACGCCCAGATTGACGCCGCCACCGGGCAGTTCTACAACCAGACTGGCACGAACGCAACGGAACCTGCCCCAGCGGCCATTCTCCTTTGCTACCTCGACCACACCTCTCCCTGTGGTCTCTGCGTGGTGTCCAGCCGCGTCTTCGACCCTTGGGTTTTCGACGTCCCCGGAACGGTGCAGCCCGAGCCTTGGGCAAAATCTGTCACTTTCCAATACCTTGGTGAAAAGAGGTACGCGAATGGGATGGCGGACTTGGGGACGTGGACACATACCATTCAGGTTGTGGAGAAGTTGGAGTGCCCGTGATGATGGACACGTTGAGGTTGCAGGGCGTCGCCGCCTTCGCCGCGCTCCTCTTCTTGGCAGGTTGCATGGGTCAAGTTGTCCATGAATCCACAACTCAAACCAGCACCACCGGTGGGCCCAGCGTCACGAACACGAATACGGAAAACCCGCTCGTCCCTCCTGAAGGGAGGCCCGTTCCACTGGAGGTTTCCCTTACTCGCTGCCGAACTGGGGGAACAGTCTTCGACTACCCTGAATCCGTGGGGCCGGGCGAATACCCGTCGACCTGGCCCGCCCCCGACCCGGTGAACGTGGATGAGGTATCCTTGCTTATGGCGGAGTGCAACCGGATTTCTTGGGGGCCATTCGAGCGCGGACCCATCCACCTGCTGTTTGAGCGCCACAACCACTTGGACCCCCCACGGAACTGCACCAACCTGGATGGCACGGACGGCATCGTTGCGCTGTGGATTCTCCACTCCCTCTGGGTGGACGACCAAGACCTCGCCGACTACCTCAAGGCCACCTACGACTTGCCCGTCATCTTTGCCCAATTCAACATCAAGCAGGACGTTCACAACGGTGTCGGCACCCAGGTCTGGTCATGGAATGAACCCGGCAAGCCCGCCTCGCAGGTCACCTACTACGTGTCGGACACGACCAGTAGCACAGGCCCTGTTTCGACAGAGCGCATGTATTGGTTCAACGCGACCAACCTGAGCTACGCCAACCTCCGCATCGTTCCACTGCTCGACCAAGTGCCCCTTGCCATCACGCCGGGAACGATGCAGCCGCCGATGCTCTACACCTACAACGGCATGACCACCTACCTTGGGACCGGCCAGAAGTTCGACAGCATGGAACTCTCGGCCAACCTCAAACGTTATGGGGACTTCGAATGCGCCCAGCCGCTGTCCCCCTAGCGCTCTTTTGCCTGCCCTTGGTCAGTGTGCCGGCCAGCGCCGGGCTGCAAGCCATCGAGTTCCAGCCCCCAGCGCAGCTAGGCGGCACGCTCAACGGGACCGGGACCTGGGCCCTGTTCATCTTCAAGGGGCAGGATGCAGGGTTTGACGCGACCCTGGCGGGCCCGGTCCAGTATGACAACGTGACGGACACCGAGGCGCACGTCGATGGCTACCGCTTCAACGCCACTCCGCAATCCGTCACGAGTCATGACCCCGCGACCTTCGCGAGTGTTCAAGCCCATGCAGCCTTCGCGCAGCGCCCTGGTTCCCTCTACGTCGAGGCGCAACGCCTCCGCTTCACGGCGGGGGACTTCACGGGACTTCTGAAGGACAAGCCCGCGGCGTCCTGCCTGAGCGATTTGTTGAGCGACACCGAACTTTACCAGCACGTCGCCCGCTCGCAGTGCAGCGGCACCCACGACGCCGCCCTGCGCGCCGAAATCCCCCCTAGCGGCGGCACAATCTCCTTCCAGGTCGAAGCCGAGAACGTCACCAAACTGGAGTGGTACAGTGCCTCCATCACTTGCTCCAAAGACCCTTGCCCGAGCGGGGGTGGCTCCTCAAAGACTACGGTTCCCCTCCCTCTGGGCCGAAGCATCACTTCCACCTCCTACTCCTACGGAGCCTTCGCCGCCACCGGAGGCCGCTTGACCGGCTTCGGCACGACCGCTGTGGTCCTAGCCGGAGGCCCCCGCGTCGACCTGGACGTGGCAGGGTGGGTGCGTTTGCCCGAAGGCCACAGCACCGGGGGCTGTGGCGATTGCTTCAACCCGGCCAACCACACGCTCTGGGCGCGAGGCCAAATCCAGCTCTCGGGGCTAGAGCCGTCGCCTTCCGGGATGCGGACCCAATTCGGCGGCAACCTCACCGGCCTCTCCCTCGACGAGACGCCAGTGGCCAAGGTGACCCTTGAACAACTGGGCTGGGCCACCGCCGGCGCGGCCGCAGCCATTGCCGTCGCGACTGTGGTGGTGTACAAGATCATCGCGGCTGGCCTGTTCACGCGTTTGTTCGAGCGGGGGCTCCAGAACCCGCGCCGCAAGGCCATCCACGACTACGTCCAGCAGCACCCCGGCACCACGCTGCGCGAGTTGAGCCGGGCCACCGGAATCCCCCGCACGACCCTGCGCGCCCACGCTACGCTCTTGGTGCGCAGCCGACTCCTGACCGAGATCGAGCAGCGCGGTAGCCACCGCTTCTTTCCCGCGAAGGCGGGCCCAGGGTGGCAGAAGACGGTCCTCATGCGCGAGCCCCCTCTGCATGACCTCCTGGAGTGGGTGCACGCCCATCCTGGCGTCCAGCAGAAGAAGGCCCTGGATTACGCCGAGACCACTTG
>JAIVGU010000248.1 GCA_020201445.1 Halobacteriales archaeon | reverse complement strand
TGGCTGCACCGCCTTCACAGGGAGCTGGAGCGCCGCGTAGCCTACGTCGAGAAAGAGAGCGGGAAGCTGGACCCCTTCCGAAAGGCGCTGGAAGAAGCCTCTTTCAACCGGGCCCAAGATATGGCAGGCGCGGTGCATCGATGATTCTGGATCTCCAGGAGCAGGTGGAGCTCAGCCGGCTGCTGGTCCGAGCGCGGGAGGGCGACCCGCTGCGGCCCGCCGAGCAAGGCCGGATGCGCGCCCTTGTTGCCAAAGGCAACCCCGCAGCTGCAGGCCAGCCCCTGGACGACCTCGTCTCCGCTGGCCTGATTGTCCTCGGGGCCATCTGGTTCCTTGGATGGGGCGAGGCCTCCACCGCTTCAACCTAGCGGCCGGCAGCTCGCGCCAGCTTACCCAAGCAGGTCCCACGCCTCTTGCTCCACGACCTGGAGCGGACCGGGGACGACGATGCAGTGGAGCGGCGGCCCGAAGTCCTGCTGCGCAAGCTGGGCGACCGTCCCGCTGCGGTGGATGCCGTTGTCGGCCCCGGCGCGCGCCACCACGCCAACAGGGGTGTCGCCGGTGAACCAGGCGTTGCCGGTGCGCTGCGCGAGGTCCAGCAGGAGCCGCAGCCCCTCGGGGGCGCGCATGAAGTAGCCCTCGTCCGCCTTGATGTCGAGGAGGACAAGGGTGTGCAGGCCGCGGGCGTGGTTCTCGGCGATGGCGTCGAACGGGCTGGTGGGGGACCAGTTGGGCTCGGGGCGCACCAGGGTCGTCGTGCGGCCGAACTTGTAGTGCTGCAGCCCCAGCAGGCCGGGCGCGGCGGTGTAGATGCTGCTGCCGTGGACGATGCGGACCGCCACCCCGGCGGCGTGGGCACGCACCAGCAGGTCGGTGTGGGTGGTGGCGGTCAGGGGGTCGCCGGCCGTGAGGAGGCAGACATCCTTGCTGCGCGCCTCCGCGACGAGGTCCTTGCCCCCCGCCTCGACGCCGAGCCGGTCCAGGACCTGCACGGGGCGGCCGAGGAACTCCTCCAGCTCCTTGTGCGAGGTGCCGGTCAGGATGGCGGTGTAGAACTCGGCGTAGACGGCGCTGGCGGAGCGGATGCGCTCCAGGCCCTTCACGGAGACGTCGCGGACATCATGCAGCCCCAACCCCACCAGATGCAGCACCACGGGGCGGACAGTTGGGCGGGGGTATTTGAAGGGCAGAAACAGCTTCCAGGAAGGAAACCGGCGGGGGCTGTGAACGTCCTGCGGACGGACGGGACTCCTTTGGTGGGCAGGACCCCGCCGGCGGAGTGGGCGTTGCCGCCCCGGGCCCGTCCGGCACCCGGCACGGCCGCCGCACCTCGATAGCTTTTCCTGTTGTTTTTGTGAAATCGCAAAAGCTCTTGGGGCACAGTTGGGACGAGGCCACCCGCCTTTTCTCCCCCAGGGCCCTGCGACGCCCATGGTCCAGTCCCCCGGCGTCCGCGTCCCCCGCTCGGAGGCGGAGGCGACCCGGCGCCGGCTGCTGGAGCTGGACGCCCTGCGCATCGACCTCGCGGTGGCGCGCGCCGGCGACGACGTGGTGTTCCCGGTGCTGGAGTCCTGCGGCACCCGCCTCCCGACGGTGCCCTTCGAGTTCGAGGCGCGGCAGGTGCGCCCCTCCTCCTACCTGGACCTGCTGCCGCCCGAGGTGCGCGACGGCGCCCCCCGCGCGTTCGAGGCCCTCGGCGACATCGTGGTCGTCAAGGTGCCGCCCTCGCAGTGGGCCCACCGCGCCACCCTCGGCCGCGCCCTGCTGGAGTTCCACGGCGCCCGCGCCGTCTTCCACGACCGCGGCGTCAAGGACGAGTTCCGGGTGCGCGACCTGGAGCGCATCGCCGGCGCGGGCGACCCCCTGACGCAGGTGAGCGAGAACGGCGTGCGGCTCTGGGTCGACCTCTCCAAGGCCTACTTCAGCCCCCGCCTGGCCGCCGAGCGCGCCCGGGTCGCGGCGATGGTGCGGCCGGGAGAGCACGTCGTGGACCTGTTCGGCGGCGTGGCCCCCTTCGGCGTGCAGGCCGCCCTCAAGGGGGCGCAGGTCGACTCGGTGGACCTCAACCCCGACGCGGTGGCGCTGGCGCGGCGCAACGTGGAGGCGTGCGGCGTGGCGGACCGCGTGGCGCTGCACGAGGGCGACGCGCGCGAGGTGGCCAAGGCGCTCGCCCCCGCCGACCGCATCTTCATGAACCTCCCGCACGGCGCGCACAAGTTCCTCGACGTGGCGTGCCGGCTCGTCAAGCCGGGCGGTACCCTGCACCACCACGAAATCCTCGCCGTCGACGCGGTGGACAAGCGGGAGCAGGCGCTCAAGCGGGAGATGGCGAAGCTGGGCCGACCCGTCCACGCGGTCTCCATCCGCACCGTGCGCAACTACTCGCCCACCGAGGCGCACTTCGCCATCGACCTGCGGGTGTGAGATGCCGCTGCGGCTCGTCACCCTCGACCTCGACGGCACCCTGCTGCCGCACGACACCGCGTTCGCCGTCGTCCTGCGCGAGAACGGCCAGGCCCGCCTCGCCGAGGAATCGGACGCGCGCTACTTCGCGGGCGAGGTGACGCTGGAGGAGTGCTTCTGGGAGCAGTGGGAGGAGGTCCGCAAGCTCTCCCCCGCCGACCTGCACCGCGCGCTGCGCAAGGCCGCCTGGCTCCCCGGCATCGCCGACGGCGTGCGGCGGCTCAAGGAGGCGGGCGTGCGGACCTGCCTGCTGACCGACCAGCCCAGCACCGTCACCGACTTCCTGGGCCGCTGGGGGCTCACCGACGCCATCTGCAGCCCCGTCACCATCAAGGACGGCCGCCAAGTGGCCATCGACGCGCGCCTCGACAAGCTGGCCAACCTGCGCGGCCGGCTGGCAGAGTGGGGTATCGCCGAGCGCGACGTGGGCCACATCGGCAACGGCGTCAACGACGTGCCCGTCTTCCAAGCCGTCGGAGCCTCGGTGGCCTGCTTCGCGCCGCCCGAGGTGGCGAAGCATGCGCGCAAGGTCGTCCCCGAGCCGCGCAGCCTGCTCGAACTGGTCGAGACGATTCTCTCTCCGACGGAACAGTGAGCCCACTGAACTTCAGTGGGCTCAGTGAGTTCATTGTTTGGCAGAGGGCTTGGCGGCGAGCCGTTCCACCCGCTTCGCCTCCTTCGCCTTGCCGTTCTCCTTCAGCCACGCCACCAGCTCCGGGACGTGCGCCTCGCCCACGATGTAGCCCCGGCACTTCTTGGAGCCGCACTTGCACACCGGCGGCGGGTCGACGAAACTGAAGTTGTAGTCGTAGGTGATTTCCTCACCCTTGCGGATGCCGCGCATGGCGACAATCCACACCTTGCGGCCGCGCTCGTTCTGCGACTCGCAGTTCGGGTCGCAACTGAAGTTCGCCAAGCGGGCGACGTTGGACGCAGGCGAGCCGTCGATGTCGAAGCGCCGGCTCAACTCGAACGTGTAGACCCGCCCCTTCGCCCACTGCGCATCGGTGCGGCGGGTGCCCTCCCGCTTCGGCACCTTCTCGCCGCGATACTCCATCACGTAGGTTCCCTTCGGCAGGTCGCGCGCCGCGAACAGGCCACGGCCATGCACGCCGCTGCGGCGCACCTCGACGTACTCCCAATCCTGCGGCGGCGGCAGAGGTTCGCGGGCCAACGGGCGGGGCGACCCGGCTTCGGCCAAAAGGGGTTCGGTCGCGCGGTGGGGGGTCACATCCCCCAAAACTTGTCTTCCTTGCGCCGCACCTTCAAGAACTCCAGCAGGACATCCTTCTCCTCCGGCGTCACCTGTTTCTGGCCCTCGGTCAGCAGCCACTTGGCGTCGGTCTCGGGGATGTCCATGTAGAGGATGTCCTCCTCGTGGAGCTGCCTCCCGATGGTGGGGCCGGGCACGGAGATGGCGACCTCGTCGCCGAGCTTGGCCTCCTCGACCGCCTTCTTGTCCTTCTGGATGGAGCGGATGCGGCCGATGGCCTTGCCGTCGGCGCGCAGCAGGACGCGGCCGTTGCGGATGGTGCCGGCGAGGACGCGGATGCCGAAGACGGCGGGGTCGCGCATGCGGAAGCTGTGGCCGGAGAGGAACTTGATTTTGGCGGGGTGGATGTGCTCGGTGCGGTTCTGCGCCTCGAGCTTGCGCTTGGCTTCGGCGAGCCAGGCGTCGTAGCGGTCGAGCAGGTTGTAGATGACCTGGTCCGTGAACACCGGCAGGTCGCGCGCAGTGGCCTCGCTCTCCACGTCGGGCAGCGCCCTGACGCTGAAGCCGAGGACGATGCGGTAGAGCGGGTCGGTCATGCTCGACGCCTCGACGACATCGCGGCGGCTGATGTCGCCTACCTCGGCGTTGCGGATGGGGATGCTGCGGTCCTTGAGGAGGTTGGCGAGCGCCTCGAGGCCGCCGATGGTGTCGGCCTTGACGAAGACGCCCGCGTCGGAGAGGTCGACCTGCGGCTTGCTGGCGGCCTCGACGGCCTCGTAGGCGGCGTCGTGGTTTTCGGCGCGCAGGACGCGCAGCGGCGCCCCCGCCACCACGCCCTCGGCGTCGGGGATGAGCAGCTTGATGCCGGCGGCGGCCACCACCTCGTCCTGCGGGGTGAACGCCTTGCGGGCGTCGCGCATCTCGTCGTTGGGCGCTGGCTTGAGGAGGCCCTTGACCTTGGACTGCAGCGGCGCGTTCTTGGTGCCGAGCAGGATGACGTCGGACTTGCGGATTTTGCCGGCGTAGAGGATGACGTCGAGGACGGTGCCGAGGCCCTTGTCCTGCTTGACCTCCAGGACCGTGCCCTCGCCGGGCAGCTCCTCGTCGGTCTCCAGGCGCTGCTCGAGGAACTTCTGCGCCAGGCCGACCAGCATCGCGAGAAGGTCCGGGATGCCCTCGCCGCTTTGGGCGCAGGTCGGGACGATGGCGATGTTCTTGGTGAAGTCGCTGATGCGGTCGTAGCGCTCCGACGGCAGGCCAATCTGGTAGAGGGCCGCGATGAGGCGGTAGAACTTGTCGTCGAAGCTGGCCTGCGCCTGCTCGCTCTGCTTGCGGACGTTGAGGA
>JAIVGU010000060.1 GCA_020201445.1 Halobacteriales archaeon | reverse complement strand
ATCACCGCCTCAGCACTCCACGGCTCGGGAACCATGAAATCCCCGGCGGGCAGCGTGGCGTTCCAGGTCGTGCCCAACCAGGAGCAGCACTTGGAGCAGAGCAGCGGACCCGGCCAGTTTGACCTGTCCATTGACGAGTTTGCCACATCGAGCCTTGGCCTGATCTGGTACGTTGTGGCGGCCTGACCTTGGCCACCCCGGCGGGTGGCCCGGAGAGGATGGCTTGCCCTCAAATGGCCGGCAAGCGTCGCGCGTGGCGTGGCTGCGCCCCTGGTCATGCCGGACATGCCCTCTCGGCATGAAGGCATCCAAAGGACAGGGCCGTCGAGCGAAGCGAAGGCGGCCCGCGGGGTGACGCCTGGGGGCGCAGCCCCCGGGCTGGCCGTGCTGTGGGACCTGGACGGCACCCTGCTGGAGTCCAACCTCTCCATCCGGCAGACCATGAACCACATCCTGGCCGAGCGCGGGCTGCCGGCGTTCACGAAGGGGGAGCTGGACGCCCTCATCGGGCACCCGCTGCGCGACATCCTGGCGACGAAGACGACTGACCGCGCCGCCGTGGAGGCGATGGCGCTCCGTTACCGCGAGGTCTACATCGAGTCCGGCTGGGTCACGGTGGACCTGCACGAGGGCGTGGCGCCGCTGGTCCAGCGTCTGCGGGCGAGGGGGCACCCGCAGGCGGTGGTGACCTCGAAGGGGCAGGAGGAGGCGGAGGTGCTGCTGCAGGACCTCGGCGTGGCGCACCTGTTCGACGCCGTGGTGGGGGACGACGACGAGCGGCCCCTCAAGCCGGACCCCGCGCCGGTGCTGGAGGCGTGCCAACTGCTGCGCCGCGCGCCCGCGCAGGTGGTGATGGTGGGGGACACCCGGTTCGACGTCGGCGCGGCGAAGGCGGCGGGCGCGTTCGCGGTGGGGGTGCTGTGGGGCAACGGCACGGCGCAAAGCCTGCGGGAGGCGGGCGCCGACGCGCTCGCCAAGGATGCGGCGGACCTCGAGCGGGTCCTCGCGAGGCTGGCCCGGGCCTAGAGGATCCAGAAGACCTTCATGCAGACGACGCCCACGCCGATGAGCGCGGACACGATGAGGATGACCGAGGGGGGAATCTTGACGGAGGACTCCTCCTCGTCGTCGTAGTAGCGGATGAGGCCCGCCGCCGACTGGATGCCAGGTCCCTTGGTCTTCTGCGCCACGCGGGTTCGACAGGCGCTGGATTCAAGAAGCCTTCGCCGGGGCCCCTCCCTCCGGGGAGCGCCGCTCCCACAGGAGGCCGACGCCGCCCGCCACCAGGGCCAGCGCCACGGCGTCCAGCCAGCCGATGGTCTCGCCCAGGAGGGCGCCGCCGGCCGCCGCCGCGAGGCCGGACACCGGGATGTTGATGGCGGCGGTGCGGGCGGCGCCGATGCTGCGCAGGGCGATGTAGAACAGCACCGAGGCGCCGCCGACGCCGACGACCCCGACGCCGACGAGGAGGGCCCAGTCGAGCGCGCGCTCCGGGCCGGCGCCGCCCAGCAGCAGCCAGCCGAGGCCAAGCAGCGGCGCCGCGGCCAGCGACTTGACGGCGATGAGGTGCCACGGCCGGTAGGTCCCCGCCAGCGTCGTGCTGACCAGGTTGTCGAGGCTGAACGCCACGGCAGCGAGGCCGACCAGCAGCAGGCCGGCGCGGCTGGAGGAGCCGGAGCCGCCGTCGGCGAGGGCGACCGCGACGGCGGCGGCCAGCAGGGCCAGCAAGCCGAGGCCGTGCCGCGCCGTCATGCGTTCGCGCAGGAAGAGCAGCGCCAGCAGGCCGGTCACGACCAGCTCCAGGGTCAGCAGGAGGCCGGCGTGGACCGCCGTGGTGCGCTGGAGGCCGTAGAGGATGAACGCGGGGGCGAGGGCACCGCCGGACAGGGCCATGGCCGCCATCCGCCAGGCGTCGTGGCCGCGCGTGCGGGGCTCGAGGCGGAAGCCGCGCAGGAACGGGGCGAGCACCAGGCCAGCCGCCAGCGCCGACACCGTCCCCTTGGCCAGCGGGTGGGCGTGCGCCGCCTTGGAGGCGACGGTGATGGCGCCGTAGAGGACGCCGGACGCCGCGGCCAGCAGGAGCCCGAGCCACGGCTTCGCGCGCACGGGGTCGCATCGGGGCGGTGGACTTGAACCAAGGAGGCGGCCAGACAGGCGCCGTTGCCCGTTGCAACCTGGAATCGGTGTCTGCCGTCGGGAACCGCTATCTACGAAGCGCCGGGTTGCGCGCCATGGCCCCGCCCTCCGACCTCGCCGGCCTCGTCCGCCCCGAGTGGCCTCCCCTGCGGCACGTCCGCCGCGGCTGGGAGCACCTGGACGAGTCCGAGCGGGCCGAGGTCGCGCAGCGCGTGGAGGCCGTGCTCGCGGCGCACCAGTGGGGGCCGCACTCCCGCGACGCCCTGCTCCACCTCTTCACGTTCCTGGCGCAGGCCGAGACCATCGCCATCGAGATTCCATTGCGCTTCCTGCCGCACGCTCCCGCGCAGGTGCGCCCGCTGCTGCGGCGGCAACTGGTCGACGAGGTGTTCCACAGCACGCTCTTCGCCCGCCTCGCGCACGAATTGGCGGCCCCGGCGAGCCAGCCCCCGGCACCGCTGCCGAGCGCGGAGCGGCTGCTGGAGCGCATCCGGCAGGAGCCCGACCTCGCGGTGACGGCGACGCTGCTCAACCTGGTGGCCGAGGGCTGGATCGAGACCCTCTTCAAGCACGCGCTCAGGTGGCGCATCGCCCCGGCCGTGTTCAAGGCGGTCCTCGCCGACGAGGCCCGGCACGTGGACGAGGCCTCCGCCTACACCAAGGGCATGGACCTGGCGCAGGCGCAGCAGGCGGTGCGCGCCTTCGAGCAGGGGATGATGGAGGTCGGCGGGGAGCCCAGCGTGGCCCTCGCCATCCTGGACCTCGCCGGCGAGGCGGGGCAGCGGCTCCTGTCGGAGGAGCTGTATGAGACGCACCGGCGCAACCTCGCCGAGGCAGGACTCCAGCCCTCCGCGGAGTGGACGGCGATGGTCGAGGCGGGCCGCAGCGCCCTGCTCGCCGCGTCGCCGGCCGACCGCGCCCGCCGCGTCGTGGACACCCACTGGCGCAGGCTGGCCCGCCGCGTCTGGACGACCCCGCGCGACCCGACGATGCAGGGCGACTTCGACGTCGCGGTCGGGCACGTCCCGCGCAAGGCCCTCACGCCGGTCCTCATCGCCGCCCTCGGCCGCGCCTGGGCCAAGCACCCGGAGCTGAACCGCATGGTCGCCCGCGACGGCGTGTGGGAGCTGCCCTACGCCAACGTCGGCGTGCGCGTCCTGCTGGACGACGACGAGCTGGCCACCGTGGTCATCCCGCAGGCCGACCGGCGCAGCGTGCGGGACATCCGCCGCATGCTCGCCGACGGCATCCAGCAGCTCCGGCGCCAGCGTGACCTTGCCAAGGAGCGCCCGCCCCCGCCCCTGCCCGACCCCGAGGTCGCGGCACTCATGCCGGCGCTGCCCCACATGTTCGCGGTCGCCATCTCGAACGCGGGGAAATGGGGTGTCGTGTCGGGCGCCGGCTCGTTCAGCGGCCCCGTGAGCCCCTCCACCGACATCACCATCGGCCTGCGCCGCCGCCTGCCGCGCTGGCGGGGTGTGGCCTACCTGCCGGCGTGGCACGTCAACGTCGCCGCCATCCAGGACCACCGCGTCTTCGACGGCCGCGCCTCCGCGACCACGGTGACCGCCATCCAGGAGCAGCTCTCCCCCGCGGGCGTCAAGGCCATCCTCGCGGCGAAGGACACGCTGCCCAGCCCCGAGGACTTGCCTGACCTGCCCGAGATGGAGCGCGCAGGGGCCGCCGCCGCGACGCCAGCGTTCGCCCTG
This sequence comes from Halobacteriales archaeon, assembly GCA_020201445.1. The sequence goes on along the minus strand of JAIVGU010000060.1, from coordinate 1,182 downwards.
GTCGGGGCGCTGGGCCTGCCGAAGTACACACCGCTCGTCATCGGCGGCCTCGGGCTCGGCGCGCTCGCCGGGGTGGGCGGCTACCTGCTCTACCAGAACCTGCACGGCGCAGCGGCCGCAGGCGCTGCCATCGCCAAGCCGCCCACGCCGCCTTCACCGCCTCCCAAGCCGGAGGCGCCGCTCGACGCTCCCGACCTCCCGGCCAAGAAGGCCGCGGCGCCAGCCAAGCGGGCCCACAAGCCTGCGGCGAAGAAGGCGCCCAGGCGCAAGCCGTAAGGGGTCAGCCGGGCGCCGCAGGACGCGCGAGCAGCCACGCCCCCACGAGCAGCAGCGCGAGCGCCACCGCGTGCAGCCAGGCCAGGTGCTCGCCGAGCAGCAGCGCGCCGCCCGCCGCGCCCACCAGCCCCGTCGTCGCCACGTTCATCGCGCTGGTGCGGGCCGCCCCGACGCGGCGCAGCGCGGTGTAGAACAGGACGCTGCTGAGCGCGATGGAGGCGACGCCGAGCGCGACCATGCCGGCGAGGGGTGCGGGGCCCGGCAGCGGGGCGCGCACCAGCAGCGACGCCGCCAGCAGGGCGAGGCCGCCAAGCAGCCCCTTCACCGCGATGAGCTGCCGCACGCCGTAGCCGCCCACGAGGCGCGCGCTCACCGCGTTGTCGACGCCCCAGGCCACCGCCGCGCCCAGCACCAGCAGCGCGCCGCCCAGGCTCGACCCGCCCGCTCCCGCGCTGGCCAGCGCCACGGAGGCCCCCGCGCCGAGCAGGGCGAGCAGGCCGGCGCCCTCGCGCAGGTGGAACCGCTCGCCGAGGAACAGCATCGCGAGCGCCGCCGTCGTCACCAGCTCCAGCGTCAGCAGGAGCCCGGCGTCCACGGCGGCGGTCTGCTGGAGGCCGAAGAACAGGAGCGCTGGCGCGAGCCCGCCGCCCACCAGCCCCATCGCGAGGATGCGCCCGCCGTCGCCCCGTGCAACCCGCAAGCCGCGCAGCGCCGGCGACAGCACCGCGGCGGAGGCGAGGTAGGCGATCCAGCCCTTGGCCAGCGGGTGCAGGTCGAGCGGCTTGGCCAGGACGTTGATGGAGCCGTACAGGACCCCCGAGCCGGCGGCGAGCGCCAGGCCGGCCAGGGTCGCACGGCGGTCCACGGGCGGGGCAGTCGCCGTGCGCTCTTAGGGGTGCCTCCAGC
>JAIVGU010000059.1 GCA_020201445.1 Halobacteriales archaeon | reverse complement strand
GTGGAGCGGCGGCGGAACGACTTGCCCAAGGACCTCTCCGCATCGCCAGAGTTGCAGGGCGCGTGCCCGGAGGACGCCAAGGCGTTCCACCTCTCCCTCGTGGCCAGGGTCCAGCCCGGGACGGGGGCCTGATGGAGACCGGCGAGCTGCGCGGCCTGCGCTACCGCTGCCTCGAGGGGTGCGGGTTCTGCTGCACCTTCACGCCGGAGGTCGCGCACGACGAGCTGGCCCGCCTGCGCCAGACGTTCCCCAGGCTGCCGGTGGCGCGCAGCGAGGGGGGCGGCCTTCACCTTGCGTTCCAGGGCGGCTGCGGCGCCTGCACCCTGCTCTCCCGCCGCGCCTGCACCGCCTACGGCCTGCGACCCGCGCACTGCCGCTACTTCCCGTTCCACGTCTACTTCGGCCGCCGCACCGAAGCCTACGTCAACCGCACCTGCCGCGGCGTCGAGCCGGACCCGGTCGGCGACCTCATGGCGGAGTTTCAGGCGCAGGTGCTCGCCGTCGCCAAGCCGCACGCCATCGCGGAGCACGAGCGGCAGGCGCGCAAGGTCCACAACCAGTTCTACGCCAACGCGCAGGCGGCGGGACTGTGGGGCGACGTGGACGCCGCCGCGGCCCGCGCCCTGGCGGAGCCCAACTTGTGGAAGGACGCCGCGTCGGAGGAGGCTTGGGCGGCGGCCCTGGAGCCGTTCGCGCAGGAGGAGGTCGTGGCGCGGCCGTTCCACCTGGCCGCCGACCTGCGCTGGCTCACGTTCGAGGCCAGGGGCGGCCGCACGCTCCAGCCGCTGCGGATGGAGGAGGACGGTTCGCTCGCGGCGGAGGGGCCCGCGTTCGAGGTGGAGCCGCCGGCGCTCCAGCCGGCGACCCTGGCGCAACTCCATGCGGTCCTGTCGCGCATGGCTGGCCGCGACCACTTCGCGGGCACCGTCTTCGACGCCGTGGACGCGTCGGACTACACGGTCCCGGTCGAGGTGGCCGCCGCGCAGCGGGTGCGGGAGATGGCGGCGGACCTGCGCGTGCGCTGCGCCATCCTGCTCAGGCTGGGCGTGCCCGAGGCGGAGCTTGCGGCGGAGGCGGAGCGGTTCTACGACGCGGCGTTCCTCGACGCTCCGACCATCGGCGGCTGGCTGTAGCAACGACCAAACCACGGATGCCCGGACCTTCTGGCCACGAAACCCACGAAATTAGGAGGAAGTTTCCTGGTCTTCGCGCCTTTCGCGGTTAGGGTCAGGCGGCGGCCTTCGCCTTGCGCTTCCCCTTCGCCGCCGGCTCCGCATCCGGGCTTGGCGCAGGCAGCTCGTCCGCCCTGCCGCACGCGGGGCACCTGAGCGGCGTCGGCCCGCGCAGGTTGCGCACGGCCTGGAACCTGGTGCCACACTGCGGGCAGACGACCTTGACCGTGGGGACGGTGGCAGGCTGGCGCAGCGCGAGCGGGTCGGCGTGCAGGCTCGGCAGCACCTCGGTCTGGCCGCAGGCGGGGCAGACGACGGGGGTGTCGGCGGTGGGATCCTGCGTCACGTCGAAGGCGGCCTGGCAGCGGCCGCAGGTGACGTGCAGGAGGCGAAGCCCGGGGCGCTTGGGGCGCAGCCACGGCAGGACGGGCGTTGAGCCGCCGGCCTCCCGCACCGCCAGCCGCTCGGCGCGGGTCTGCTGGAGCGACTGGGCGCGGGCCTGCCAGCGCGCGCGGCGGGCGTTCTTGCGCGCGTCGAAGCGGCTGCTGGCGTGGTAGGACTCCTTGAGGGCGCGGCCCAGCTCGACGACGAAGCCGGGGTCCTGGCTGAGGTCGATGTCCACCTCGACGCCGTGCGCCGTGCTGCCGCGCTCCAAGGCCCAGAAGCGGTTGAGGCGGCCCTGCTCCCACGCGATGAAGAAGAGGTTGCCGAGGATGGGGACGAGGGTGGCGGCCCACACCAGGGCAGGCGGGCCGTAGGGGATGCCGGAGCCGGCGAGCATGGCGCGGGTGCGGCGCGCGGTCTGGAAGGTGACGACGGTGGGGCCGACGACGGGCAGGCAGAGCAGGAAGGCGTTGAGGCCGTGCCGCAACGCGAGCGCCTCGTGGCCGTCCAGCTCCTTGTTGACGCGGTAGAGCCAGACGCGGCGGCTGACGCCGAGGGTCACGACGTAGAGCAGGAGCCGGCGCCAGACGACGCGGTGGCGACCGACGAAGACGACCCGCACAGGGGTGCGCACGGCGGCGCGGACTTAGGGTTGTTGGCGGGCGGCTTGCAGCGTCCCCCTGCCTGGGACGGGTGCGCCCTTGTCCGGAGCGTAGCCGTGGACGCTCCGCGCTCGGGCCCGGCCGATCCAGGTGCTGCGCTTCCTCCGCCCACGACGCGGCCGCGCGGGATTTTCCTGGCCGCGACCGCTCCGCCGGGCCGAGCCGCACAACGTATAAGCGAAGCCCCCGTGGCCCGCGCATGGCCCTCCTGGAGGCAGAGCCGCTCGTCCTCATCGTCATCGTCATCCTCATCCTGTTCGGGGCGACGGCGATCCCCAAGCTGGCCCGCTCGCTGGGGCGCGCCAAGGGCGAGTTCAGCAAGGCCAAGCGGGAGTTCGACACCGAGGCCGCCAAGTCCGAGGCCGAGGCCGCCGCGCCCGGGCCGTCCGAGGAGCAGGTGCGCCGCACCGCCCGCGAGCTGGGCATCGCCGAGGCCGGCAAGAGCCTCCCCGAGGTCAAGGCGCTCATCCAGCAGAAGCTCGCCTGACCCCCTGACCGCGAACCCCGCGAACGTTGGGGAAAGTCCTGGCGGTCTTCGCGACCGTCGCGGTTGGGCCCGGTTGGGGTCAGCAGAGCTGGCACTGCTCGAAGAACACCACGGCGCGCGCCACCACCCGCGCCCCGACCCGGATCTCGGCCGTGCCGCTGTAGTCGCCGATGCCGTCGTAGGGCGTGCGCGCCTGCACCTCGGCCGAGCCGCGGGGGGGCAGGGCGGCGATGGGGGCGCTGCTCTCCGTCACCAGGGCGGTGCGCGAGGACTTGATGGCGAGGTGGAGCGTCGCCGGGGCCGAGGTCGTGTTCTCCTGGTTGACCACCCGCGTCGTCCAGAGGAGCTCGGTGCCCTTCTGGGCGGCGAGGGGGCGGTAGGCGAAGGCGATGCCGGTGGAGCCGACGATCTCCCCCTGCGGCTCCTGCGGCCCGGAGCACCCGGCCAGGGCGGGGAGGACGAGGAGGGCGAGCGCGAGGAAGGCACGGGCCGGGGGGAAGGGGCGAAGGGGGGCCACGCTGGGCCAGGACGTTCAAAGGATGACAAACCTTATGTCGGCGCCCATGTGGTTCAATCCATGACAAAACCGGCCCTGGCGGTAGTCACCCTCCTGGCCGCCGCCCTTCTGGGCCCCAACGCCGCCGCCCACGGTGCGGCCGGCGCCCGCGAGGTCGACACCCGCGTCCTGCTCGACGAGGACGGCGCCCTGGGCTTCGCCGGCTGCACGGAGGCGGGCTGCGCCCCCGGCGGCCTCGACTCCGGCGCGCTCGACCCGCTCGCCCTCGACCTGCGCGAGCTCCGCGACGCCAACGGCACCGCGCTGCTGGCCTTCCGCACCACGGCGCAGGCAGAGGTGGCGCAGCAGGCGGGCCGCTCCGTCGTCCTCTCCTTCACCCTGGGCGGCCAGCCCAAGGCGCTCACCCTGAAGGGGGATGGGCTTGCCTATGCCTCCAGCGACGTCGACCGCGTGTTCGTCTCCACCGACACCATCGGCGACGGCCACGCCAAGGCCATCGAGGCGTGGGTCGCGCTCGACCGCCTCGGCGCCAAGCCCGGCGACGTGCTGACGGACCTCCAGGTGACCAGCTTCGCGGGCGACAAGCGGGGCGACCTCATGCCCGGCACCTGGTTCCCCGCCGGCGAGCAGGACCAGCCGGTGCCCTTCGTCCCGGACGAGCCCCCCTCCGGCCCCGGCGACCTCATGGGCGGGGAGGCGGGCACCTACACGCTCGCCGGGCCCGCCCACCTGCTGAACGTGAGCGCTGACCGGCAGGGGCTCGACACCAGCCACGCCGCGGCCAGGCTGACCCTCACGCTCACCAACCCGCTCGCCACGCTGGCCCAGTTCGTCACCGTGCGCGCCGGCGGCCCCGGCCTCGGCGCCGAGAGCGACCCGACGGCGGTCACCCTCGACGCCGTCGCCAGCAGGACGGTCACGCTGACGGTGCGCGGCCCCGCCTCCACCCTCAACGTGACCGTCGCCTCCGACCTGGGCGGCTACGCGGGCCTCACCCTCCCCGTCACCAGCGCCCACGCGGCGGGGGCCGGCGCAGGCAACACCACGGCCACCCCCAGCGGCGGGCCGTCCGCGTCCCCCACCAAGAAGAGCCCGGCCCTCCCGCTGGGCCTCCTGGCGCTCGGCCTCGCGGCGGCCGCGGTGGGGCGCAGGCGGTGGTGACGGTGCGCGGACGCGACAAGAACGCTTTTTCCCCCACCCCTTCGTCCCGCGCCAGCGGTGCCCTGATGCGCGTCCCCACCCTCCTGTGCGCCTGCGCCCTGCTGGCCGCCCTCGCCCCCGCCGCGTCGGCGCACGGCGCGCCCGCCCCGCCGGAGCCGTTCACGCGCCTGCTGGCCGACTACTCGGACGACTGCGGCCCCACGCAGAGCCTCAACGACTGCCGCAACGGCGACGACCTCATCGCCCTCGACGTGCAGGAGGTGCAGGACTTCCTGGTCTTCCGCTTCGTCCTCGACAAGGGCAGGCCCTCCTCCGGCTCCCCCGTCACCGACGTGCTCACGCTGAGCGGCCCCGCCGGCTCGAGGACCCTCTCCGTCCGCACCACGGACGACAGCACGTTCACCAACGCGGGCGGCTTCGACAGCGTGGAGGGCGCCAAGGCCATCCAGGACGGGACCCGCTTCGCCGTCCTCGGCAAGGTCCGCCTCTCCAGCCTCGGCGTGGGCGTCGGCGACAAGCTCTCCGGCTTCGCCATGCGCTCCGACGTCGGCGGCAAGGCGGGCGACACCCTGCCCGGCCTCTGCTCGAACACGGTGACCCCCTGCACCGGCGGCGACGCGTCCACGGTCTACACCAAGCCCGACTACACCCTGCGCGGCCCCAGCTAC
>JAIVGU010000247.1 GCA_020201445.1 Halobacteriales archaeon | reverse complement strand
GGCGGTACTTGGCGCCCTGCTCGGTCTGCACGGTGTAGCTGAAGCCCAGGGCCTGCGTCAGCTTGACGAGGATGCCCTTGGCGAGCGGGACGGGGACGCCGTCGGGGATGCGGATGGCCTCGACGTCGCGGGCGAGGGGGGCGTAGTCCGCCATGCTCACTCCGTGGTGGCGGGCGCTGCCTCTCCGGCGAGGGCGGCTTTCAGGGTGTGCCAGCACAGGGTGGCGCACTTGACGCGGGCGGGGAACTCGCCGACCCCGGAGAACACGAGCAGCTTGCCCACCTCGTCCTTGCCTGGGATGGGCGGCTCGCGGGTGACCAGGCTGTGGAAGGCGTCGAAGAGGCGCTGCGCCGTCGCCACGCTCCTGCCCTTGACCGCCTCGGTCATCAGGCTGGCGCTGCTGGTGCTGATGGCGCAGCCGCTGCCCTGGAACGCGACGTCCACGATGCGGCTGCCCTCGAGCTTGAGGTAGAGCGTGAGGCGGTCGCCGCACAGCGGGTTGAAGCCCTCCTGCACGCGGTCGGCGCCCTCCAGCCTGCGGAAGTTGCGCGGGCGCTTGTTGTGCTCCAGGATGGTCTCCTGGTACAGCTCGCGCAGGGCGTCGTCCATGCTACGCCTCCCCTTCTGGAACCACGAATTTCACGAATGACACGAAACGGCCCTTCGTGCAATTCGTGCAATTCGTGGTTCCAAGAGTGGTCACGCGAACATCTCCACGACGTGCTTGAGGGAGGCCACCAGCGCGTCGACGTCCTCCTCCGTGTTGTAGAGCCCCAGGCTGGCGCGGCAGGTGGCGGGGACGCCGAACTTCTCCATCACGGGCTGCGCGCAGTGGTGGCCGGTGCGGATGGCCACGCCGTCGCGGTCCACCAGGGAGCCGATGTCGTGCGGGTGGATGCCGTCCAGGACGAACGAGAGGACGCCGGCCTTGTCGTGCGCGGTGCCGATGAGGCGGAGGCCCGGCACCTCCAGCAGCTTCAGGGTGCCGTACTCGAGCAGGCGGTGCTCGTGCTCGGCGACGGCGACCATGCCGGCCTGCGTGAGGTAGTCCACGGCGGCGCCCAGGCCGATGGCGCCGGAGATGTTGGGGGTGCCGGCCTCGAACTTGTGCGGGACGTCGTTCCAGGTGCTCTTGGCGAACGTGACGGAGCGGATCATGTCGCCGCCGCCCATCCACGGCGGCATGGCCTCCAGGTGCTCGCGCCTGCCGTAGAGGACGCCGATGCCGGTGGGGCCGTACATCTTGTGGCCGCTGAAGGCGTAGAAGTCGCAGCCGAGGGCACGCACGTCGACCGGCAGGTGCGGCACGGCCTGGGCGCCGTCGAGGAGGATGGGGATGCCCTTGGCATGCGCCTCCTGGACCATGCGCTGCACGGGGTTGACGGTGCCAAGCGCGTTGCTGACGTGGACGGCCGACACGAACTTCGTGCGGGGGCCGAGCGCGGCGGAGTAGGCAGCCAGGTCCAACTCGCCGGCCATGGTGATGGGGGCGACGCGCAGTTTCGCGCCGGCCTGCTCGCACAGCAGTTGCCACGGGACGATGTTGCTGTGGTGCTCCATCTCCGTGACGACGACCTCGTCGCCGGGCTTGAGGCGGGCGCGGACGAAGGTGTTGGCGACGAGGTTGATGGCCTCCGTCGTGCCGCGCACGAAGACGCACTCATGCGGGTCCGCGTTGATGAAGCGGGCGACCTTGGCGCGGGCGCCCTCGTACTCCTTCGTCGCCAGCTCCGACAGCAGGTGGACGCCGCGGTGGACGTTGGCGTTCTCCTCCGCGTAGTAGCGGCGCATCCGCTCGATGACCGCCTGCGGCTTCTGGCTGGTGGCGGCGTTGTCGAGGTAGACGAGGCGCCTGCCATGCACCTTGCGGTGGAGGATGGGGAAGTCGGCGGCGGCCTTGCGCGAGTCGAACGTCATGCTGGCCCCTCCTGGGAAACCACGAATTGCACGAATGACACGAAAACGGCTTTCGTGCAATTCGTGAAATTCGTGGTTCGGTCGGGCGTCAAGCGGTCGCCCCCGACACCTTGCGGCAAGCGAACCACTGGGTCAGCAGGTCGTGCAGGAGCGGTTGCACCGGCAACGGCATCTGGTCGATGACCTCCTGCGCGAACGCCTGCGTGAGGATGAGGCGCGCCTGCTCGGCGTCGATGCCGCGGCTGCGCAGGAAGAACAGCGACTCGGGGCTCAACTGGCCGATGGTGCTGCCGTGGCTGCACTTCACGTCGTCGGCGTGGATCTCCAGTTGCGGCAGGCTGTGCATGAGCGCCTGGTCGGAGAGCAGGAGGTTCCGGTTGGTCTGCGCGGAGTCGGTCTTCTGCGCGTCGGCGCGGACCTTGACGCTGCCAAGGAAGGAGCCCCGCGCGGCGCCGTCGAGGACGCCCTTGTAGAGCTCGCGGCTCGTGGTGTGCGGCACCGCGTGGTCGATGCGGGTCGGGCACTCCACCCGCTGCGTCCCGGTGGCGAGGAACAGGCCGCCGAGGTGGAGTTCGGCGCCGGGCGAGCCCAGGATGGCGTCGACGGCGTTGCGCGCGCTGGCGGCGCCGACGGAGAAGAGGTGGTCCCGCACGACGGCGTCGCGGTCTTGGCGCACGGCGAGGACGGCCTCGTGGCGGGCGTGCAGGTTTTCGCGCTGGAGCTTGACGCGCTGGACCTGCGCGCCCGCGCCCGCGACGAGTTCCGTCACCGCGGTGGTGAGGCCGGCGTCGGGGGAGGCGAGGCCGACATAGGACTCGACGATGGTGGCTTGCGCACCCCCGCCCAGGACAATCAGGTGGCGGACGTGGCACGCGGCGGGGGCGTGCGGCTCGGTGGCGAGGTGCAGGAGGTGGATGGGCTCCTCCACGATGGCCGCGCGCGGCAGGTGGACGAAGGCGCCGTCCTGCAGGAACGCGGTGTTGAGCGCGACGATGGGGTCGTCGGCGTCGGCGTGGCGCGCGAGGTGGTGCTCCAGGTCCTCGGTCGGGCGCTCGAGGGCGGCGGCCAGGCTGCCGACGTTCAGGCCGCGCAGGCCGGCGACGTTGCGGTCGAGCGCGGGGGCGTGGTGGCCGTCGACGAAGACCAGCTCGATGGCGCCGGCGAGGCGGTAGGGCTCGACCTCCTCGGGCCGCACCGCGCGGGCGGGGCCGGCGACGGGGAGGAAGGACGCAAGCGCGGGGTCCAGCCTGGCCGACTCCAGGGTGTGGAGGGCCTGCTGGCGGGCCTCGCGCAGGAAGCCGGGGCCGCGCTTGGCCCAGCCGCCGCCGTGGAACGTCGCTGCGACGCCCGCCAGCGGCTCGGTCACGGCCTTCATGCTCATGCCTTCACGGTCTCGTAGCCGGACCTCTCCAGCTCCAGCGCCAGCTCCTTGCCGCCGGACTTGACGATGCGGCCGCCGGCCAAGACATGGACGCGGTCGGGGACCACGTAGTTGAGGAGGCGCTGGTAGTGGGTGACGACGACCATGGCGCGGTCGGGGCTGCGCAGGCGGTTGACGCCCTCGGCGACGGTGCGCAGCGCGTCGATGTCGAGGCCGGAGTCGGTCTCGTCGAGGATGGCGAGGCGCGGCTCGAGGACTGCCATCTGGAGCACCTCGTTGCGCTTCTTCTCGCCGCCGGAGAAGCCCTCGTTGACGCCGCGCGAGAGGAACTTGTCGTCCATGCCCACGAGGCGGGCCTTCTGCTTGATGAGGTCGAGGAAGTCGACGGCGTCCACCTCGCCCTGGCCCTTGTGCTTGCGCTGGGCGTTGAGGGCCTCGCGCAGGAAGTAGGTGTTCGAGACGCCGGGCAGCTCGACGGGGTACTGGAAGGCGAGGAAGACGCCGTCGCGGGCGCGCTCCTCGGGCTCCATCGCCAGGAGGTCCTTGCCGTGGTAGAGGATGCTGCCCTTCGTCACGCCGTAGCCGGGGCGGCCGGCGAGGACGTGGGCGAGGGTGCTCTTGCCGGAGCCGTTGGGGCCCATGATGGCGTGCACCTCGCCGGAGCGGACCGTCAGCGAGAGGCCCTTCAGGATCTCCTTGCCGTCCACTTCGACGTGGAGGTCCTGGATGTCGAGCAGGGGCTTGCTGTTGTTGGGGGCGGTGGTGGGCGTCATGGCTATCCGACGGTGCCTTCGAGCTTGAGGTCGAGGAGGTTCTGCGCCTCGACGGTGAACTCCATGGGGAGCTTGCGGAAGACGGACTTGCAGAAGCCGTTCACGATGAGGCTGATGGCGTCCTGCTGGCTGATGCCGCGCTGGCGTAGGTAGAAGATCTGGTCGTCGGAGACCTTCGACGTCGTCGCCTCGTGCTCCATGATGGCGGTCGGGTTCTGCACGTCGATGACGGGGAAGGTGTGCGCGCCGCACTTGTCGCCCAGCAGCAGGCTGTCGCACTGGCTGTAGTTGCGCGCCCCCTCCGCCGACTTCATGATTTTGACCTGGCCGCGGTAGGTGTTCTGGCCGTGGCCGCCCGAGATGCCCTTGCTGACGATGGTGGAGCGGGTGCGCTTGCCGATGTGAATCATCTTGGTGCCGGTGTCGGCCTGCTGGTAGTCGTTGGCAAGTGCCACGGAGTAGAACTCGCCCACCGAGTCGTCGCCGAGCAGGATGCAGGAGGGATACTTCCAAGTGATGGCGGAGCCGGTCTCGACCTGCGTCCAGGAGATTTTGCTGCGGCGGCCGGCGCACTTGCCGCGCTTGGTGACGAAGTTGTAGACGCCGCCCTTGCCGTTCTTGTCGCCGGGGTACCAGTTCTGGACCGTGGAATACTTGATTTCGGCGTCGTCGAGCGCAACCAGCTCAACCACGGCGGCGTGCAACTGGTTCTCGTCGCGCATCGGCGCGGTGCAGCCCTCGAGGTAGGAGACGTAGGCGCCCTCCTCGGCGATGATGAGGGTGCGCTCGAACTGGCCCGTCCCCGCCGCGTTGATGCGGAAGTAGGTGGAGAGTTCCAGCGGGCAGCGCACGCCCTTGGGGATGAAGCAGAAGCTGCCGTCGGAGAACACGGCCGAGTTGAGCGCCGCGAAGAAGTTGTCCGTGGTGGGCACGACGGTGCCGAGGTACTTGCGCACCAGGTCGGGGTGTTCGCGCACGGCCTCGCTG
>JAIVGU010000058.1 GCA_020201445.1 Halobacteriales archaeon | reverse complement strand
CGTCGGCGCCTACCGCATCGCGTTCTACCTCGACACCCGCCACCTGCACGTTGTGCAGGTGTTCCACCGCTCCGAGGGCTACGCCTGGCTCGAGCGCGCCTGACCGCCGACCGCCCGCTTCAAGTCCCGCCCATCCCTCGGCCCGGCGTGGCGGAGTTCAAGGAGCCGCGCGTCGGCATCTCCAAGGTCTACACCCGCACCGGCGACCTCGGCGAGACCGGCCTCGTGGGCGGCCAGCGCGTGCCCAAGGACGACCTGCGCATCGAGGCGTACGGCACCGTGGACGAGCTGAACTCCTGGATTGGCCTCTGCCGCGCCGCCGCCCTCGATCCCCCGGCCGGGCCCGCGAGCGACCTGGCGCCGGCCCTGCTGCGGGTGCAGCACCAACTGTTCAACCTCGGCAGCATCCTCGCCACGCTCCCCGCCGACGTGGGCCCGCGCCAGCCCCGCCCCACCGACGCGGACATCGCCTGGCTGGAGGCGGAGATGGACGTCCACACGCCCTTGCTCCCCCCGCTCACGTCGTTCGTGCTGCCCGGGGGCTCGCGCCTCAACGCGCTGCTGCACCTGGCGCGCACGGTGTGCCGCCGCGCCGAGCGGGCCTGCGTGGCGCTGCGCCGCGGCGGCGGCTGCTCCGACTTGGAGGTGCGCTACCTCAACCGCCTCAGCGACGCGCTGTTCGTGTGGTCGCGCTGGGCCGCGCACCGCCTCGGCACCCCCGAGACGCTGTGGCAGCCGAACCAGGCATGACCGTTGGGGCCGGCCTTGATATGCGGGGCCGCCGCTGCCGGCCGCGATGGCCCCCACCGGCTCCGCCGTGACCGAGGAACGCGTCGCCTTCGCATTGCCCGGCATCGTCGGCCTGCTACTGGTCTTCCTCCTGCTGGGAAGCGGCGTCGCCCTGCTGGCCCTCGGCGTCGCGGGGGCCGGCGCCGCGACGGTGCTGCCCGGCATCGCCCTCGGTGTCCTGGGTTTCCTGTGCGTCGGCGGGATGTTCGTCATCCAGCCGAACCAGGCGGAGGTGCTGGTGTTCCTCGGCCGCTACCGCGGCACGGTGAAGGAGGCGGGCTGGTACTGGACCAACCCGTTCACCAGCAAGCGCAAGGTCAGCCAGCGGGCGCAGAACTTCAACACGCCCCGCCTCAAGGTCAACGACGCCGACGGCAACCCCATCGAGATCGCCGCCGTCGTGGTGTGGCGGGTGCTGGACACCGGCCGCGCCAGCTTCGACGTCGAGAACTACGCCCAGTTCATCGAGATCCAGTCCGAGACCGCGCTGCGCCACATCACGACGCAGTACCCCTACGACGTGGGCGCCGACCCCAAGCAGCCGACCCTGCGTGGCTCCGCCGACGTGGTCGGGCAGGCGCTCAAGGACGAGCTGCAGGAGCGCCTCGCCGTCGCCGGCATCCAGGTGGTCGAGACCCGGCTGACGCACTTGGCCTACAGCCCCGAGATCGCGGGCGCCATGCTGCAGCGCCAGCAGGCCGCCGCCATCATCGCCGCGCGCAGCCGCATCGCCACCGGCGCGGTCGGCATCGTCGAGTCGGTGCTGGAGAACCTGGCCCGCAGCGGCGCCGTCAAGCTCACCGCCGACCAGAAGGCGCAGATGGTCTCCAGCCTGCTCATCGTGCTCACCAGCGAGCGCGGCGCGCAGCCCGTGCTCTCCGCCACCGCGAGCCCCTAGCATGGCCGCGCCGGTCACCCCCATCCACGACAACGACGGCTGGCTCCGTCGACACGCCCGCTAGGGAATCGCGCCCGCCGCGACCCCCCGGCTTATGACGTGTTGCCCCCGTGGCCCACATGTGAAGGTCCCCTCCGGGCTGCCCATCCACGACAACCACTTCCACTGCCGCCCCGACGGCTGGAAGGGGCTGGACGCGGTGCGGGAGTTCCTGCGCGCCGGAGGGACGAGCATCGCGCACGTCCGGCTGCCCGACTACCCCGCCACGCCCGCGGCGTTCGCGGCCTCTTGCCGTGCCCACCTCGCGTTCTCGGAGCGCATCCGCAAGGAGACCGGCTGCACGGTGTGGAGCGCGGTCGGCCCCTACCCCCTGGAGCCGATGAAGGTCGCCGAGGCGCAGGGCTGGGACGCGGCGGTTGCCTTCGGCCGCGCCTGCTACGACGTCGCCGCCCGGCTCTGCGAGGAGGGCGCCGCGCACTGCATCGGCGAGGTCGGCCGCGCGCACTTCGACGTCCCGGCCGAGGTGCAGGAGCGCCACAACGGGCTGCTGGCCTACGGCATGGCCCTCGCCCGCGACGCCGGCGTGCCCATCATGCTGCACACCGAGCACACCACGCCGGAGACGATGCTGGAGTTCGCCACGATGGCGGACAGGGCTGGCCTGCGCCGCGAGCGCGTCATCAAGCACTACTGCGGCCCCCTGGTGGGCGAGGAGGCGCACGGGCTGGTGCCCAGCGTCATCTGCGGCCGCAGCAACCTCCAGGCCGCGCTTGCGAAGGCCAATGGGCGAACCGTGGATTTCCTGCTGGAGACCGACTACATCGACGAGCCCACCCGCCCCAACGTGGTGATGCCCTGCGACACGGTCCCCAAGCGCACCCGCGGCCTCCTGGAGAACGGGACGATGACCGAGGAGCAGGCCCACCGCACCCACGGCGAGTTGCCGCGCCGGCTCTACGGCGAGGCGTAAGCACATTCGGAATGGACGTAAACCAGCATGGGCGCTGCAAAGTGCTGAGCATTGTCCGGGAGCATTTCGGCATATGTTTTTCCCTGGGTCTGCCTCCGCCGGGTGTTGAGGCACGTGGACCCCAAGCCGCTCGACCCCCACGAGGCGCTCCTGCGCGCCCTCCGGGCCCTCACGGAGGGTCACTTCGACCCCCGCGAGACCCAAGGCGCCCAGGCCAACGCCCTGGAGTCCATCGCCTGGAGCCTCGCTGGCCTCCTCGCGGAGCGCATCGAGACCGCCCCCGTGCGGCCCGCCTCGGTGCGGCCCGCCCCCCACAGCGCCAGCGCCACCAGCGACTCCCTGAGCCACGAGCTGGTCGCGCGCGGCTTCGTCCCGCTGCGGAACTAGGATTCCCCGGCGCTGCGCGGCACCCTTTGCCAGCACGGACTGGAACGGACAGGCCCTAGCTGTTGCCCACGAAGCGCAGGCCTCGCGCTGGAAGTCCATTCGCACATTCCACGCTGCCCTCCCAGACCCTTTTCCGCCTGCTGGCCGATGGGGAGGCGGTCACACCATGCAGCAGGAAATCCAGCAGCTCAAAGACCTGCCCCTCGCGCAGCTCATCGAGGCGCCCCTGAACTCCGCCATCACGGCGCAGGCATCGTCCGCCCTCACCACCGCCTCGTTCATCGAGCGCATCGGCTTCCAGCGCCGCCCGGACAGCACCCAAGCCACCGACGACGGCGCGGAGCGCGAGCCGTTCGCCGCGGACAGCGAGTACGACCTGCGCCTCGCCACCCTGACCTTCAAGAAGGAGGTCGCCAAGAAGGTGGAGCCGGAGCAGCTCAACGCCGACGGGCAGCCGAAGTACGAGAAGGTTGAGGAGACCGTCACGGTCGTCGCCCCGCTGCTCGGCTTCGTCAACGTCCCCTCCTTCGAGATCGACGCGATGGACTGGAACTTCCAGGTGAAGCTGAAGAGCCTCCAGACGCTGGCCATCGACACCAGCCGCACCAGCACGACGACCGTGAAGGCCTCCTCCGCGAGCAGCCTCGGCATCGCGCTCAAGGTGTTCAACCTCAACGTCAACACCAACATGAGCGTGCAGAGCACGACGACGACCAAGTTCGGGCTGCGCTACGGCGAGACCCACGAGTCGGAGTACAATCTCCAGATCGCCATCAAGGCGCGCCAGGCGCCGCCGCCCAAGGGCATCGAGCGCCTGCTGGGCATCGCCGAGGCGCTGGCCAAGTCCAGCCAGGACGCAGCCGACAAGGTCGCCGCGTCGGCGTGACGGGGCACCGCATGACGCAACCCTGGGAGCCGCCCCGCGCGCCGGAGACTCTGCGCCTCGGCGACTTGCTGGGCGCCCTCCTGCACGAGTTCAGCCGCGCCGCAGTGGCCAGTGACGCCACGCGTGCCTTCTGGAAGGAGGTCTACCTCGGCCACGAGGCGTTGGCGGAGGACAAGCCTGCCACCATCCGCATCGTCGAGGCCAGCCTCTCCCTGCCCGTGGCCCTCTATGAGGTGGTGGGCGGCCCCCGGCTCGCGCCAACCCTCGCCACGCACCACATCGAGGCTGCGCTCCCCGTGACCTTGGCGCCCGACGCCCGCCGCCGCTGGGCCACGGCCATCCACGCGGAGGCCGTCCGGGCCGGGCCGCTGCGCCTCGACCACGGCGGCCTGCCGCAGCGCCTGCGGGAGGCGGCCCGCCGCGTGGCCGGCGCGCCCGGGCTGGACGAAGCCAGCCTCCAAGGCCTCCAGAAAACCTTGCGCGAGGCGCCGCTCAAGGACCACGCCACGCGGGTCCAGTACCGCAGCGAAGACCTGCGCGCCCTGGGACCTGAGAGGCTGCTCCGCCTCGAGGTGAAGGTCGCCTTGGACTACGTCTAGCGGGCCCAGAGGGATTCGAACCCCCGTCTGCGGGTCCGAAGCCCGCCAGTCTATCCAAGCTAGCCTATGGGCCCAGGGCGAGGGAGGAGGGGAGGGGAAGGAGGTGGAGCGGGGCCTACATCTCGTCGGCGTCGGTCTCGGCCTCGTCGTCGCCGGCGGGCTCGGAGAGGTCCTCGACCTGCTTGGCCTCGCCGCCCTCGGCGGGGGCCTCGCCCGGGGCGCCCTCGGCGGGCTCGGGGCTCGGCTCGGCGACCTTGAAGACGGGGGTCTCGTCGACCTCGATGGTGGGGGCCGCGAGGATCTCGCTCTTGGCAATCTCGATGCGGCGCAGGGGGTGGACCTTGCGGGCCTCCTTGTACATCGCGTTGGTGAGGTTGCCCAGCAGGATGTCGCCCAGGAAGCCGCTGAGGGTGTTCTTCTCGGCGGACTCGGTGAGCAGGACACCCATGATGCGGCGGATCTCCTGCGCCTGGGTGGTCTGGCAGCGGCGGTCGGTGACGGCGAAGGGCTTGACGCGGATGCGGCTGCCGTC
>JAIVGU010000246.1 GCA_020201445.1 Halobacteriales archaeon | reverse complement strand
CCGGCGCCGTCGTGCAGGAAGCCAGCTTCCGTTCCTTCCACGACGATGGTGGCGCGCGCGGGGCCATGTGGGATTGGGTTCTCAGCGATGGGGACGGCCGGCCGCGGATCTTCATGACGCACCGCAGCACTGGCCCCGTTGGCGGCCCGAGTGCCGAGATGATTCACTACCGCACCGGCATCCAGGTTCCCGACGACCCCGTGCCGCATTACCAGTACCTGGACGACGACCCCTGGGAGGGGGCTGTTCCCATGTTTCGGCGCCCGGACCAACTGCCCTCGGTGCCCAGCGTTGCCTCGCTCGAGGTGCTCTACCATGCCCTGACCGGACGTGTCGCCAACGCTTGGGGCATCTCGCCGCATTGTGCAGTCAGCTGCTACCACAACGACGGGCCCTATCTAACGGTCGGTGAGACCCACGAGAACTCCACTTCGCAGTGGCGCGAGAGCGACATCTTCTTCGGCAGCGGCCAAGAAGGCAACGACCTGCGCCGGTCACTCTATGTTAACGCAGTGGGAACCCTAATTGGGTGGAGGGCGGATGATGTGCAGGACCGCTATGGCCCTGACTTGAAGCCCAAGAACGACACGTTGGTCCCGCTGGCGTTCTCCATCGGCCCGACGCAGCCTGGAACGGTGTGGGCCTGGCGCCTGGGTGGGGCTGCGGCCGCAACCGGCCTGGCAAGTCTCGTTGCAGCGTTTGTGTACTGGTTCTGGCCCAGCCTGAAGACCGGTGCGCTGAGCTTGTTCTCGCGCATCCACGAGACCCAGGTTCCCAACCACCCGCGCCGCCAGCGCATCCTGGAAGTCATTGTTCACAGCCCCGGCATCCACTTGCGCGAGCTGGCCCTGCAGTCCGGCATGGGCCTGGGAACGCTGCGCTACCACCTGGGAAAACTCCGAGCCGTCGGCGCGGTGCGCAGCGAACGCCGCGGCGGCTACGTCTGCCACTACCTGCCCGGCCAGCCGCGCACCGCGCTTCCACGCTCCATGCAGTCGCCTGGCTACCAAGCCGTCGCCACGGCGCGCGAGGAGAATCCCACGGCGAGCGTGGCTGACCTGGCGCACCGCACGGGGTTGGCCGAAAGCACCGTTCGCTACCACCTGCGACGCCTTTGCGGCCAGTCGACGTAGAAGTTGGAGGCTTAAGGGGGCACGCGCCGGACGGCAACCCATGTCGTGGGATCACGGATGGGGGAGATGCCGCACCGCAACCACCACCATGATCACGACGGCGGCCTCCGGCTTCGATTGAGAACCACTGAGACCGTTTTGCGCATGCGCGAATCTGGCGGGGAGCCGGATGTCTGGGTGCTTCCCAACGGGGGACCGTCGCAATCCAGGTCATTGCGATGACGCCGGCAGCAGGCGACCTGCCCTACACATTGCGCATCCACGGCGAATCCCGCAATGACGCCTTGCCGCGCGGCAAACCGGTGCCGCCGCACCGCCCTCGAATCTGGCGCAGACGACCTCATCTGGCTCTCGCCGCACGGTGCCGCCGGCCTCGGCGCAGGCACCTACCAAGCCCACTTCGAGGCAACCGCCAGCGACCAACTCAGCCTCACCGAATTGTTCGAGGCCTACGTACGCTGATCCTGCATGGCCCTTCCGGTAGGCGGGGGGCGGCTGCGTCGGCCGCGAGCAAGACGAGGTTTCTAGACCAGATACTCGACCTTCTTGCGGCCGCGGGCAAGCCGGCTGTGGCTGCTGCAACAGCGGAAGAGGAACACCTACATTCCACCGCGCGGCCTGAACAAGGTGGTGCGTGGTGCATGAGCTTCTGCGAATTGGCAGTGGTGGGCGTAGTAGGCGCGCCAGGAGTAGGGGCGGCCTTGGACGCCGGCGTCGCGCATGGCGCGCCGGATGGCGTCCCCAATGTTGGTGCGCATCAGGAAGCGCGGCGCGCCGCCGTAGGGCCGAAACAGCGGGCTGTCGGGGGTGAGCTCTTCGCCGGCTTGGATGCGGGTGCGCAAGTAGGCGCGGATGGCCTCGCAGCCCTCCTGGCTGAGGAAAAACAGGAACCTTTTCTTGTTCTTGCTCAAGGTCTTGCTGACCTCGATGCGGGTGGGAACCTTCGTGAAGGCGACGTCGTCTTTCTCGATGGTCATCTCGACCAGGTCCCTGAGGCGCAATCCGTCGCTGCCATCCACCCGCCCGATCACTTGGGGGCGTTGTCCCCCGTGGGCCATGACGAGCAGCATGGCGCGGGTGCGAATCTCGGCGGTTGCCAGGACCTTGCGCAGGGTTGCGGGTTCGTGCATGGTCTCGTCTTCGGCGTTGGGGTTGTCGCGGGCGCCGGGGATGCTGTTGCTGCGCTTGATTTCCCGGTCGTGCCAAGCCAGGAAGCTCGACAGGGCCGTCATGAAGCTCTGCACTGTGCTTCCGAGGAGTTCGCGGTCGAACATGTCGTCGATGCACGCGGAGACGGCCTCTTCCAGTTCGGGTTGGCTCATCGCTAGCAAGTCGGCGGGGCGTTTGCCCAAGGCCAGGTCCAGGTTGCGCGCAATGTTTCTGAGCCAGACATCGGCCACGTTGCGGTCGCGGCGCGCGACGTTCTCGTACCAACTGGCAACCTGCGGGTTGGAAAGCAACAACGGGTGCCACTTCATCTCGCCCTTGACTCGTTTCGGCATCTTGATATTCCTTGGACAGGCAGCATACTTAAGGCCGCGCCACCGTGTGGCGTTGCCCATTTATCCTCACTACCTACGAGGGAACCACGAATTTCACGAATTGCACGAAACCAAAGGGGTCGTTTTTCGTGCAATTCGTGAAATTCGTGGTTCCCCCAAAGGCCAGACTGAATTTCCGGGCAAGGCCCCACCGTGTTCCAAACCGCGTGCGACATGGAACCCGTGGAATCCGTGGTTTGGGCGTCAGGTCGGCGGCAGCCAGAACGGCGAGCTGAGCTGGGTGTAGTCGAACACGAAGTGCGCCGCCATCGTCGTCCACAGCGGCGCGCCGCGCTTGATGAGCCAGCCGTACAGCAGGCCGAGAAGGGCAGGCAGGATGACCTGGAGAGGCGTGCCGTAGCTGAGGTGGAACAGCCCGAACAGCGCGGCCTGGCCCCACACCCCGAGCCTGCGCTGCAGGAGGCCGCGGAAGAAGATCTCCTCCCCCACGGCGGCGCTGAAGGCGAGCGCGACGGCCAGCGTCGGGGTCATCGCGTCCAGGATGGCGTCCGCCTGCTTGTTCGCGGGCTCGTAGTGGAGGGCGCGCAGCAGGAGGCCGAGGAAGATGAGCGCTGCGAGTGTCGCCACCCCCCACGCCACCCCCCAAAGCAGGCCGGGGATGGGGCGCTCCAGGTGGAGGTAGCGGACGGCGCCCCTCCAGGGGTCCACCCGGGTCCCCACCACCCAGGCGAGCGGGATGAGGCCGAGGGTCGCGAGGCTGAAGGCGACCTGCCCCCACAGCGCCGTGCGGTCGATAGGGCCGGACAGGCTCGCAACCTGCCCCGTGAGGGTGAAGTAGACGGAGACGGCGAACGGCAGGCCGAGCAGGGCGAGGTCGATGCCGAGCAGGACGGTCCACAGGGTCGGGCCGACGCCGTGGCGGGGGGCGTCGGGCGGCACCGCTGCGGGGGCGGGAGCGGCCGCCTGCACCCAGTCGCCCGTCGCGGGGTCGAAGGGCACGCCCGCGGCGCCCTCCACTAACCCCACCGGTGCCAGGCGGGGTGCCCTTCCTTGACCGTCACGAAGGTCCCGTCGCAGGTCGCCGTCACCTTGCCGTCGCAGTGGACGGCGCAGTGGACGGTGGCGCGGTCTTCGGAAATGCTCTCGATGCGCGCCTCCAGCCGCAGCGGCTTGCCCGCGGGCGTGGGGCGCTTCAGCCGGACATGGAAGTCGGCGGTGACGGTGCACTGCGGCGCGTCCCAGCCCCACTTTTGCATCAGGCCGGTCGCGGCGCACCAGTTGCTGTGGCAATCCAGCAGCGTGCCGAGGATGCCGCCGTTGACGACGCCGGGGAACGCCTGGTGGTGCGGCTGCGGCGTGTACTCCATCACGAACCGGCCCCCGCCCTCGCCCACCTGCGCGGGGTCGCCCTCCCAGTGGCTCTTGATCTGGAGGCCCTTGGCGTTGGCGGGGCCGCAGCCGAAGCAGATGGAGTGGGGGGCGTAGCGGTCCTGGTCGGCCTGCACGCCTGCGCGCACCGGGTGGGCCGCTATGGCCGTTGCCGTCCGTCCTCCCCATCCGACCGCGAAGCCCACGAAAACAGCAGGGAAACTTCCTCTTGATGTTCGCGCCTTTCGCGGCCAGGCAGGGCCGCAAACCGCTTTGAGCCGACGCGCACGTGGCCCCGCCGTGGACGAGGCGGACCGCCGGGCGCTGCTGGCGTGGTACCGGGCGGGGCGCCGCGACCTGCCCTGGCGCCGCACCTCCGACCCGTACGCCATCTGGGTCAGCGAGGCGATGCTCCAGCAGACGCGGGTGGAGGTCGCAACGCCGTACTACGGGCGCTGGCTGCGGCGCTGGCCCACCGTGCAGGCGCTCGCGGAGGCCGGCGAGGAGGAGGTCCTGGCGGCGTGGAGCGGCCTCGGCTACTACAGCCGCGCCCGCAACCTGCACCGCGGCGCCCAGGCGGTCGTCCGCAAGCACGGAGGGCGGCTGCCGGCGAGTGTCGACGGGTTGCGCTCGCTGCCGGGCGTCGGCCCCTACACGGCGGCGGCGGTCGGCAGCATCGCGTTCGGTCTTCCCGCCGCCTGCGTCGACGGCAACGTGGTGCGCGTCGTGGCGCGGGTGGCTGGCATCCGGCAGGCCATCACTGGCAAGGTGCGCTCCCGCGTCGAGGCGCTGGCGCAGGAGTGGCTCGACCCCGCCGCGCCGGGCGACTGGAACCAGGCGATGATGGAGCTGGGCGCCACGCTCTGCACGCCGCGCAAGCCGCGCTGCGCCGCCTGCCCCGTCGCCGCGTCCTGCAAGTCCAAGGGCCGCGACCCCGAGTCCATCCCGCGCAAGGCCGCCGCGGCGAAGGTGACGACCGAGCGCGTGCAGTTCGCCGTCGTGCGCCGCAGGGGCCACGTCCTGCTGGTGCGCGCCCCCTCCGGCGGGCTCCTCGGCGG